>CAYSPN010000396.1:0-2601 GCA_964432895.1 uncultured Candidatus Kuenenia sp. | reverse complement strand
TTCGTTGGCCGCGCCAGCGACAGGGGCGGCGTGGTCGGCGAGGCCGCCAAAATGATGGGTGGCCAGCCACCACCAAGCCAGGCCGCCGACCGCCAGGAAACCCAGCCCGGAAAACCGGCGGAGGAAGACTCGCGTCGTTGCCTGCCGCGACGCCGTTCCTATGTGCGATTCCAGCCCCGCGGTCCGACCCACGGGTGATGGAGGTTCGGGAGATACGGTCGACGACATGGCGGTCACCGGCGGTGATGGGATGCGGAGCTGGGTTCAGCAGCAAAATTCTACACCCTGCAGGCCCCTTCTGCCGAGCGCATCGCATCGCGAGCGGGTAGGATAACGAGCCACGCACCACTGGCCCTCCGATGCCCTTCAGCCGGTTTGCCCGGCCATTCCCTCTTTCCCGACCATATCCCATGCCTTCAGCACGTACGATCCGTATCTTCGACACCACGCTCCGTGACGGCGAACAATCGCCCGGCGCGAGCATGAACCTCACCGAGAAACTGGAGATCGCCCAGGCCCTCGTGCAGTTGGGCGTGGATGTCATCGAAGCCGGCTTTCCGATCGCCTCGCCGGGCGACTTTGCCAGCGTCAGCGATATCGCCAAAACGGTCTCGGCGGCCACGGTCTGCGGACTGGCGCGGTGCAACGACGCCGACATCGATCGGGCCTGGGAGGCGCTCAAGCATGCAGCCCAGCCGCGGATCCACGTGTTCTTGGCGACCAGTTCGATCCACCGCGAATTCAAGCTGCGGATGAACGAAGACGAGGTGCTCGCGCGGGCCGTGGCCGGTGTGCGGCGGGCCCGCATCTGCTGCGGCGACGTGGAGTTTTCCCCGGAGGATGCCGCGCGGACGGAGATCGACTTTCTCTGCCGTGTCGTCGAAGCGGTCATCGACGCCGGCGCGACCACTGTCAACATCCCCGACACCGTGGGCTATGCCACGCCCTCGCAGATGGGGCACGTGATCAGCAGCCTGCGGCAACGCGTGCCCAATATCGACCGGGCGGTGATCAGCGTGCATTGCCATGACGATCTCGGCCTCGCCGTGGCCAACAGTCTGGCCGCCGTGGAGGCGGGGGCCGGTCAGGTAGAGTGCACGATCAACGGCATCGGCGAACGGGCTGGCAACTGCTCGCTCGAGGAGGTCGTGATGGCGCTCAAGACGCGGAACGACCATTATGGCGTCGACACCCGCGTGGTCACGCAGCGACTTGTGCCGACCAGCCGGCTGGTGGCGAACATCACCGGCATTCAGGTGCCGCGGAACAAGGCGATCGTGGGCCGCAACGCCTTTGCGCACGAGGCTGGCATTCACCAGGACGGCATGCTCAAGGAGCGGCGAACCTACGAGATCATGCGGCCGGAGGACGTGGGCCTGGAGCGGACCGACCTCGTGCTCGGCAAGCACAGCGGCCGGGCGGCCCTGGCTGACCGCGCGTTGGCCCTCGGCTACCAGCTCACGCCCGAGCAGTTGCAGACCGTCTTCGAGCGGTTCAAGGTGTTGGCCGACCGCAAGAAGGAGATCTATGACGGCGACATCGCGGCCCTCTGCGAGCAGCAATTTTCGTCGTTGCCCGAGCAGTTCACGTTCGAGGGCTACACGCTCACCTCGGCGAGCGGCTCACCGCCCACCGTGGAACTGCGGGTGCTGCAGAACGGCGAGCCACGCACGGTGTCGGTGACGGCGGGCGATGGCCCGATCGACGGCATCTTTCTGGCGATCGAGAAGCTCACTGGCATCCAGACCGCCTGCCGCGACTTCCGCGTCCAGGCGGTGACGGTGGGCAAGGATGCGCAGGCGGAAGTGACGGTGGAACTGGAGGCAACGACGCCGGGCCATGGCGGGCAGGTGCACCGCGGCCGCGGCGTCTCGACCGACTCGCTCGAGGCATCGGCGAAGGCGTTTCTGGCGGCGATCAACCGTGTGGCGCTCGGCTCGCAGCCCCGGATCCACCCGCAACGGACGTGAAAGACGCGTCGTTTTGGGCGGTTCCGCGGTGTCATGCGCGCGGTTCATACCCTCGTGGCGCGGCGGAGACGGTCGGTCACGGCCCGCCACGCGTCAGTGTCGGGCGGAGTGTCGATGATGATCAGTTCGAGGCTGCGGCGGTCGATTGCGTGGAGCGTGGCGTAGAGGCTTGTGGCAAAGGCCTCCGGATCGGCCGGCATCGGTACGACGAGCAGATTCCGCGACGCGGCCAGCGAACGCACCCGGGGATCCTCGATCAGGGCCGTGAGCCAGGCAACCCGTTTTCCCGACTGCACGAGCGACTCGACCCGGTCCGCGGCCGTGGCCGATACCTCCAGTGGTGTCTTGGGTGCGTAGTGACGGGCAAGCGTGCCCGGTGAGCGGGCTGGCGCGGTCTGGGCATCGTGGCCCGCCTCCGTCATGTCGAGCACACGACACCCGAGCACCGCTTCGAGTTCCGCGCGACCGATCGGGCCGGGCCGCAGGATCTGTGGTGGATTGACCGTGCAGTCGACCACGGTTGACTCGATGCCGCGGCCGCAGGGGCCACCGTCGAGAATGAGGTCGATGCGATTGCCCAGGCTCTCCAGCACATGCCCGGCCGTCGTCGGCGAGAGCTGCATGGAACGGT
>CAYSPN010000395.1:0-1669 GCA_964432895.1 uncultured Candidatus Kuenenia sp. | reverse complement strand
TCGAGGAGCATTTTTGCGCATTCCTCCGCAAATTCAAGTCGAAAATACGTTTAGCGACGGACACTAGGCCTTAGCCAAGCGAAGCCCGAAGGGTCCGCTTGGTCGGTGGACAAGAAAACTCGAAAACTTCCGGCGTTTTCGGGTGTTTAAGGGGTGTGCAAACAATCCCTTACCCCGAAACACGGAGGTTTTCGAGTGAATACCAAGATACGAAAACAGATCGAACGACGCAAGCGGCGGATCGCCCGACGGCTGGACAAGAACGACAACCGAGGGTGCGACCGGCCGATCATGACCGCCTCGAACATCCACTACGAGATCGCCGATCGCACGCGGGCCACCGCCAACGGCGGAATCGGGGCCGTCCACATGTTGGTGCGGAGGCTGGAACTCGATCAGGGGATCGACCGGCACCTCGGCCTGCTGAAGATCCATCTTCCCTACCACGAGTCGGACCACGTGCTCAACATCGCCTACAACCTGCTGGCCGGGGGAACGTGCCTGGAACATTTGGAACTGTTGCGCACGGACGAGGCGTACCTCGACGCCCTGGGGGCCCGCCGCATCCCCGACCCGACCACCGCGGGCGACTTCTGCCGCCGCTTCGACACGACCGACATCTTCCGCTTGCAGGCGGTCTTCAACACCACGCGGCTTGTGGTCTGGCGGCAGCAGCCCAAGTCGTTCTTCGAGGAAGCCATCCTCGACGCCGACGGCACAATGGCCCAAACCACCGGTGAGTGTAAAGAGGGCATGGACATCAACCACAAGGGTCAGTGGGGTTATCACCCGCTGGTCCTCTCGTTGGCCAACACGGGCGAGCCGCTGTTCGTGGTCAATCGCAGCGGGAATCGGCCCAGCCACGAGCAGGCAGCCTTCTACTTCGATCGGGCGATCGCCCTGTGCCGCCGGGCAGGTTTCAAGAAGATCCGCCTGCGGGGCGACACCGACTTTACGCAGACCGAGCACCTGGACCGCTGGGATAAACAGGGCGTGCGGTTCGTCTTCGGCATCGACGCCACAAAGAAGCTCTACGAGTTGGCGGCAGACCTCCCGGAAAACGCCTGGAAAACGCTGGTTCGCCGGGCCAAGTACGAGGTGAAGACCCGGCCGAGGCAACGTCCGGAGAACGTCAAGCAACAAGTCGTCGAAGCCCGAGGGTTCGAGGACATTCGCCTGGTGAAAGAGCATCTGGCCGAGTTCCGTTATCGGCCTGCAAAGTGCAAGAAGGAGTATCGGGTTGTGGTCGTGTGGAAGGAACTGGATGTCTACTGCGGCCAGAAGCGGCTTTTTGACGACGCGCGCTGCTTCTTCTACATCACGAACGATGAGGAGAAGCCCGCCGAAGAGATCGTCTTCGACGCCAACGGCCGCTGCAACCAAGAGAACCTCCTTGCACAACTCAAGGGCGACGTGCGATCGCTGACGGCACCGGTGGACAACCTGCTCTCGAACTGGGCGTACATGGTGATGGGCTCGTTGGCCTGGAGCCTGAAGGCCTGGGCCGCGCTGCTGTTGCCGGAGGAGGGCCGTTGGCAGGAGAGACATCGGGAGGAGAAGCGAAAGCTGTTGCGGATGGACTTCACCACCTTTCGGCACGCGATGATGAAAGTTCCGGCGCAAATCTTCTCGATGGGGCGGAGGATCGTCTATCGGTTGTTGGCGTGGA
>CAYSPN010000394.1:0-2255 GCA_964432895.1 uncultured Candidatus Kuenenia sp. | reverse complement strand
GGCCCTCGCCAGCGGGCGGAGGCGCTGGCGTGGCGACGGCATGGCGGGATTCCATGCGCAGCACCAGAAACCGGAGGTTTCCAAGCGAAAACGACACGATGTCGTGTTTCGCGTGAAGTCAGTATCGGGCCGGCTGGACGGGGACGGCCCGGGCCGGCGGCATGCCGCTGGTGTTGGAGAAGGGCCACCAGTTGCCGTTGGCGGTCTGCTGCTGAGGACCGGCGGGCATCTGCGGCATGGACTGTTGCATCTGGTTGGTCGCGCCCTGCATGCCCTGCTGAAACTGGTTGCTCAACTGCTGGGCCTGGTTATTGAGGCCCTGCTGGTATTGGTTCGCAGTGTTCTGCATCTGGTTGGTGAGCTGTTGCTGCTGCGAGGCCAGCGACTGCTGCATCTGATTGGCATACTGCTGCGGCTGCGCCTGGATCTGATTGGCGTATTGCTGTGCCTGATTCGTGAGGCTCTGCTGATACTGATTTGCCTGATTCGCCAGCTGGTTGCCGTATTGCTGCATGTTTGCCGGCTGCTGGATCGCGGGCGGCGTCGCGGTGTTGCCCGACTGTGCCCAGCTCCAGGTATTGTTGGCCGGTGCGGCCGGCTGCGCAACGCTCTGCCAGCTCGTGGCCGGTCCGGGCATCGGTGCCGCGCCTGGCGCGGCTGGGTAGGAAATGGCTGGCGGTGTCGTCGCGTAGCTGCCGTAGGCGGCAGGCTGGCCGACCATGCCGGTGGCCGGTGGTGCGACCGTGCTGCCGTAGACGGGCGCGGCCGTCTGCGGAGGCGTCTGGCAGCCGGCGAGGCCAAGCAGGGCTACTGCTGCGAGCGCCGCTGTGGCGAGGCAGAGATACGATCCATGATCGCGGAGTCGGGGCATGCCGTCCCTGGAATCGACATCATGCCGGGGCCGAGGTGGCTCGGGACGGCAACTGGAGAAATGCAACACGGCTCATACTCCGCAGGCTGGCGGTTGAAAAACAGGCCGTCGGGCTGGACATGACGAATCGGTATGCACAATCTGGGCCTGGAAAGACGCTGATGGGCCGGGAGGATAGCGAGTGGCCCACATGGGTCCAGACCAGTTCGCTGCCGGTCTCCGGGGAGTCTGAGGTGTTGCCTTGCGCAGCCTCGCTTTTCATGATGGCCTGAATCCCGCTGCCGTCCCATTCGCCCCCGCCTGCCAGTCAGGCTGCCATCAGCATCATGGAATCCCCCGACCATCTCGCCGCTGCACATCCGTCCGGCGGCGGCCAAAGGAGCCGCCTGCTCCTGGACGAGCTGCGTCGTGAGTCGGTACGGCTGGGCTTTTCTCGGTTGGGCATCGCACCTGCCGGGCCACCGCCGCGGCAGGACCTCGTCCGTCGCTGGCTCGATCAAGGGTTTGCGGGGGTGCTGCGGGAGTGGTTCGAGCGGCAGGAGCCGTTGCGTGCTGATCCGGCGAACCTGCTTCCCGGCGTGAGGAGCATGATCATGCTCGCCACCGACCATGCGACGGCCACCACCGGCACCACAGCAGACAGCGGTGGACCGGGGGAGGGGAGGGGGCGCGTGGCCCGCTATGCGTGGGGCGATGATTATCACGACCTGCTCCGCAGCCGGGTGAACATGCTGGGCGGCTGGCTGGAGGCCCGCGTGCCGGGCTGCCGCACCCGCGGCGTCGTCGATTCGGCACCGCTGGCGGAGCGGGAGTTCGCCTGGCTTGCCGGCCTCGGCTGGTTCGGGAAGAACACGATGCTGATCGATCCCCGCGCGGGTAGTTTCTTTTTTCTGACCGCGCTGTTGACTGACCTGGAACTCCCGGCCGACACGCCGGTCGAGGTGGACCACTGCGGCACCTGCACCGCCTGCCTCGACGCCTGTCCGACCGGCGCCTTCGTGGAGCCCCGTGTGCTCGACGCCAGCCGCTGTATCAGTGCGATCTCGATCGAAGACCATGGGCCGATCGCCGGCGAGCTCCGGCCCGGCATGCAGGACTGGATCTTCGGCTGCGACATCTGCCAGGAGGTCTGTCCGTGGAACCGTCATGCGCCGGGATCGGCGGAGCCGACGTTCCAACCCCGCGATGGCCTACCGACACCGTCGCTCGCCGCCATCCTTGAGCTCGATGCCGAAGCGTTTCGGCAACGCTTCAAGGGCTCGCCGCTGCGGCGGGCCAAGCGGCGTGGCCTGCTGCGGTCGGCGGCGATCTCGCTCGGCAATCAGCCGCATGCCGCGTCGTTCGCCGCGTTGGCTGCGGCGCTCGCCGACGAGGAACCGGTAGT
>CAYSPN010000393.1:0-13043 GCA_964432895.1 uncultured Candidatus Kuenenia sp. | reverse complement strand
GCGGCGAGGATCATCCGGGCGAGTTCCGCCAGCCGCGCATAGGTGCGGCGACTCGTCTCCGATGAGTAGAGTGCTGCCTCCTGGGCTGTATCGCGGGGCCTGTCGGTGGCCCCCATGCCAAAGAGGCGTTTGCGTTCGACGTCGCTCCGCAGGCGAACGGCGCCCAGCGCCGCCGCAACCGTGCCGGCGATCGTCGTCTTCCCGCTCCCCGACACGCCGCTGGTCGCCAGCAGCACCGGGCGACGCTCGACGACAAGCCGCTCCGCGAGCGCGAGATAGCGGTCGCTCTCGGCATTGGCGGCAGCAGCAGCCGCTGGATCCGCATGCGGTCCGGCCTCGGCCTGTGTCGACCGGATGGCGGCCACCGTAGCCCTCACCATCGCCCTGTAGATGAGGTAGACCGGCAGCACAACGGCCGCGTGATGGTCGTCGGCGGCCTCGATCCAACTGCTCGTGAACGTCGCAGCCAGATCGGGCCGGCCCCGCGATTCGAGATCCATCGCCAGGAAGGCCACGTCGCTGGCCACGTCGATCCGGCGCAGGGCGTCGCTGAACTCGATCGAATCGAAGGGGACGAAGCGTCCCTCGTGCCACACGATGTTGGCCAGATGCAGATCCCCGTGGCACTGCCGCACGCGGCCGGCCCTGCGCCTCGCCTCGATCGCCCCGCTGCAAACTGCCAGCCGGCGATGCACCTCCCGCTCCAACGCATCGACACGCCCGCCGATCTCCGGCCGATGTTCGCGGAGCCGTGAGAGCGTGGTGTCGATCGCGCTCCCGACAGCTTCGGTCGTTCCCCAGGGCGACGCCACATCGGCAATCTCGAGGCGATCCTGGATCCGCGCCAGTTCTCCGGCGAGTTCCGCACAGCCCTGTGCCGACAAGCCGCCGTCTTCGAGCAGCCGATCGAGCCGGCCTGCCTCGTCGAACTGTTTCAACCGAACGGCCCACTCGATCGGTTCGACAGTTCCGCCGACCTCGCCCTGCCCCGGGATCCGGGCGGCTGCCGGCGGTCCGATGATCGGCACCGCATCGAGGTAGAGCGTCGGAGCGAATCGCCGATTGAGCCGTACCTCTTCCTCGCAGAAGTGTCGCCGTCGCTCGAGCGAGCTAAAGTCAAGGAAGCCGAAATTGACCGGCTTCTTCACCTTGTAGACATAGTCGCCGGTGAGAAACACCCACGAGATGTGGGTCTCGATGAGCCTCACGTTCGCGACAGGGTGCGGATACGCCGCCGGCGTGAGGAGGCGGCCCAGGAGGGCCGCTTGGCGAGCTTCGGACGGTGTCGAGGGCTTCGGCATACCGGGAAGTATCGCATGGGCGAACCGTCAGGGCATTCATTCCGTAAACTCGAGAAGTTGAGGCCCGAAACCCCATCCTCGGCGGAGTCTCCGATGCGCATCCCACGTCTGTTTTTCCTCGTCATGGCTGCCGGCATCGTTGTCACGGGCCCAGCCCCGACCGCCTGGGCGGCTGGGCCTCGCAATCCCTATTCGAGCTTCAACCTCTCCGGCATCAACTACGGAGCCCAGCAGTGGGATCGCGACCAGCGTGCCGGCCGCGCCGTCTGGCCCTACTACAACACGCCGTCGCGAAGCTACTACCGCGGCTCCAACGTGAGCGTCGGCGGCTTCACGGGCGCCGGCGGTGGCGCCGTGATCCAGGGCGGCAGCTATCGCTCCAGCCCGCGTGCCGTCCGCCGCTGGCGGCGGTAGGTGTCGGCCCGACGGTACGTCGCCGTGTAAGGCGGCCCGTATTCCCTTGCTTGCGCTGCGGGCTTGGATGAAGGTCAGAATGGCCACTTGCCAGGTCGAAGAACGACCGATTCCCATGCAAGCCCGACGCGCGAGCGAGGGAAACCGCTTTGTTCGTCGTAAGGCGGCCCGTATTCCCTTGCTTGCGCTGCGGGCTTGGATGGAGGGATCGCCACGCGGAGGCGTTCTTTTACCCGCCCGTCTTGGGCGGATCGTCCTGATAGATGCGATATTTCTTCGTGACCAGGGCGCCGCCCCGTTCGAGCGTCCGCTTCGAGAGATGGTTGCTCTCCAGCACCCAGGAGAATTCCACCTCCTTCATGCCCCAATCCTGCAGCGGCTTCACGAGTGCCGCCATCAGCACCAGGCCCACGCCCCATGCCTGGTATTCGGGCACCACGTTCGTGCTGATCGCCCGCATCCGCTTGATGCCCTTCTTGTTCCAGAGCAGTCGCAGGAAGCCGAATGGAAACAGCCGGCCGTTGATCGCCTTGATCCGCGGGTTGTAGTCGAGCAGGCAGAAAGCGGTGCCGATCGGCTTGCCGTTCACCTCGGCCACGAGGGCAAGTTCCGGCACGATCAGGAACTTCAGGCTCTCCGCCATGTGCTTCACTTCGCCTGACGAGAGTGGCACGAAGCCCCAGGTGCCTCCCAGGCTCGAGTTGTAGATGTCGAGAAACATCCGCACCTCTTCATCGAAGCGGCTGCGGTCGAGCGGGCGGACCTTCACACCGAAACGATCCTTCACGCCCTCCACCATGGTCGCCAGCTTGGAGTCGAGATTGCTCAGCATCGACAACTCGCCCCAGAACGCATACAGGTCTTCGATCTTGCCGAACCCGTTGTCCTCGATCAGTTTTCCATACCAAGGGCGGTTGTGCGTCATCATGAAGAACGGAGCCGTGTCGAAGCCCTCGACGAGCAGGCCGCACTCGTAGTTGAGCGAGGGATTCACCGGCCCGCGGATCGTCTGCATGCCCTGCGCGTGGAGCCAGTCCTTCGCCGCGGCGAACAGGCCACGGGCAGCATCAGCGTCGTCATCGCACTCGAAGAAGCCGAAGAAACCCCGCTGCTCCTTGTAGCGTTCGATGTGGCCGGCGTTCACGATCGCCGTGATCCGGCCGACATCGCGGCCATTCCGCGTGGCGAGGAATGACCGGCTCTTCGACCGTTCATAGAACGGGTGCGGCCTGAAGCCGAGCAGTTCTTCCTGCGACATGATCAGCGGCGGCATCCAGCACGGGTCGTCGCGATAGATACGCCACGGCAGTTGGATGAACCGCTTCCGCTCAGCGCGGGTATCCACCGGTCGAACGATGACTTCCGCCAAGGCAGGCTCCATGTCGCGGGGACGGCCAAATGCTGCATCGGCCGGAAACCCCTTGTGGACAGGAATTTCCGGCTTGCGGCTGCATCTTCCGCCCAGCCGTCAGGGTCGTCAACGCCGGCAGAAAAACCGTCCTCCGAAATTCTGAACCGCCGCCATCCGATGCTAGTATGGAGCCTGGTGAGTGCGTTCATCATGGACGGAACGATCAACCCGGCGGGATCCGGCGTGTTCGGGAGTGGTCCAACGATGATTGTCTCTGCACGCGATGGCCTGCGGTCTTCGCCCCGTGTCGACTGCCTGGTCACGGGCGCCACGGGGCTGGTCGGCAACAACGTCGCCAGGCTGCTGGTCAACCGCAACGACAACGTGCGGGTGCTGGTCAGGCCCGGCCAGCGGCCGGGCCCGACCGCCGATGCGAGGCAGGCAGCAGGCGGCGCGTTCGCGGCCCTCCCGGTCGACATGGTCGCGGCCGCCCTTCACGACGAGGCCGCCATGCAGCGGGCCGTCGACGGGACGACCCACGTCATTCATTCCGCTGCGATGGTGCACTGTGGCTGGCGGCATCTCGCGGAGATGCGGCATGTCAACGTCGAGGGCACGCGGGTGGTGGCCCGGGCGGCCCGGCGTGCCGGCGCGAGGCTGATCCATGTCTCGAGCGTCGATGCGATCGGCCTGCGGTCTGACGGCGTGCCGGCCGACGAGGAGACGCCTCCCGGCGGCATGCTCGAATGCCCCTACGTGGTCACGAAGCGGCAGGCCGAGGCCGCGGTGCTCGAAGAGGTCGACAAGGGCCTCGATGCGGTGATCGTCAATCCGGTCTACATGATCGGCCCTTGGGACTGGAAGCCGTCGAGCGGCCGGATGCTCCTGGAGGTTGGCGCGGGTCGCGGCCTGTTCGCACCACCGGGCTCCAACGACTTCGTCGATGTCCGCGACGTCGCGCAGGGCATCCTCTCGGCCATGTCCCGTGGCCAGACCGGCCGCCGCTACATCCTCGGTGGCCAGCCGCTCTCCTACCTCGATGCCTGGCGAATCTTCGCCCGCGTCTCTGGCCGCTTGCAGCCGCTGGGCATCGCTCCCCGGCCCTTCGTCCACGTGGCCGGTTGGTGTGGCGATCTGGCCAGCCTGCTGACCCGCCGTGAACTGCCGGTGAATTCGGCGGCGACCGGCATGTCGATGCTGGCCCACAATTTTTCCTGTGCCCGTGCGGTGGCTGAACTCGGCTACACACGGCGGCCGTTCGAGGCCGCAGCGCAGGACGCCTGGGACTGGTTCGTCGGCCATGGCTACGTCCGGGCCCTCCGGCCACGCACCGCATTGGCTCGGTAGCGGCGATTGCGGGATTGAGTCGGCGTTTGAGGGTCCGCAACCCGGAATCCTCTCGCTTGCGCTTCGCTCTTGCATGGGAACCCCTCTTCATCCAAGCCCGCAGCGTAAGCAAGGGAATACGGGCCGCCAACACATCCCGGGCCAATCACTCCGGCAATGGATGGCTTTTCCCATGGACCGTTTAGAATGACGCTCGAATCGTCCTGGCGTCTTCCGGTCGTGGCCTCCGCCGCGAGCACACCCATGCCGCACATTCTCGTCGTTGAAGACGAAGAGCATCTGGCCATCGGCATCAAATACAACCTCGAGGCCGAGGGGTTTACCGTCACGACCGCGGGCAATGGCCAGGCGGCTCTGGCGGCCGTTGCCGCGCCGGAAGCCCCGGTGGATCTGGTCGTGCTCGATCTGATGCTGCCGGGCATGAGCGGCTACGCGGTCTGCGAGGCGATCCGCGAGCAGGGCAGCGACATGCCGGTCGTGATGCTCACGGCGCGGACGCTCGTCGAGGACCGGATCCGCGGCTTCGATGCCGGCACGGACGTCTACCTCCAGAAGCCGTTTGACCTCGACGAACTGCTCTCGATCGTCCGCAACCTGCTGGCCCGGCGTGGCCGCAACGGCCGCACCAGACCGACGGCGACAGACAGACCCGTGGCGACAGACAGACCCGCGGCGGAGCGGGCCGAGCCGGCGGACGACGAGGCAGCTCTGACAGCGGGCGTCTATCGCTTCGGCAACGCCGAGGTGAACTTCGACACCTGGGAGGCGCGGAGTGGCACCAAGCCGGTGCGGCTGACCAACCTCGAGATGAAGCTGCTCCGGTATCTCGTCGAGCACGAGGGGACGGTGTCGTCGCGGAGCGATCTGCTCAAGCGGGTCTGGGGCATGGCCCGCGCGCCGGCTACGCGGACGGTCGACACGTTCATGCTCAACCTTCGCAAGTATTTCGAGGCCGACCCGGCCCGGCCGGTGCAATTCCTCTCGGTGCGCGGCATGGGATACCGGATTGTGAAGGACAAGCCGGCGGTGAAGGACAAGTCGGCGGTGAAGGACAAGCCGGCCTCACCTGCCGCGCAGGGCGACGGCGGCCCAAAATAAATAGGCCGCCAGAACAGCGCCTCTACGGAACCGCCCAGGCTTCCCAAAGCCCCCAGGCTGCCGCGCGTCCGCTTTAACGCGGGTCTGCCGCCTTTGTCATCATCGCACTTTTGGGGCCCGCTGTGGTCGCCAACGGCGGTGGAGTCTTTCTTCTTGTCGGCCCACACTCCCTCATCTCATCTCTTTGGGGTTTTTCCGATGTTCGCCACCAGCCAACTGCTGCGTCGTCTGTTCCAGAGGCCGTCGTCGTCGTTCACACGCCGGCGGAAGCCGGCCGGGCGGAAATCGAGAGGCTTTCGCCAGCATCTGGGCTTTCATCAGAATCTGGAACGCCTCGAGGATCGGCTGGCTCTCGCGGTAACCGTCGAGGGCGTGAAGTGGCTCGATTCCAACTACAACGGCATCCGCGACAACGAGCTCATCCAGGGCGACAGCCCCGACGTGGTCTTCGTCGTCGACGTGTCCACGAGCACGCAGACCAAGCTCAGCGGCGATCGCGTCGGCGACGTGAATAATGACGGCGCCTCGGACAACATTCTCGATGCCTCGCTGGCCGGCTTCATCGCTCTCAACAATCAATTGAAGAGCAAGGGCGTGGGCGACCGGGCCCGCGTCTCCGTGGTCGCCTTCGCCCGCACCGGCGAAATCCTCGATATGGATCCGACGCAGCCCGGCGTGCAAACGACCGCCCGGCCCAACGACGACCGCGACTCCAACGGCGTGTCCGACATCGAACAGGTGCTCAAGGGCATCAAGGTCGGCCTGAACGGGGCGATCGACGGCGGTGCGACGAACTACGAGGCGGCCCTGCAGAAGGCGACCGCCGTCTTCGACGAACTGAAGACGCCATCGGGCGTTGGCAATCTGATCTTCCTGTCGGACGGTCAGCCCAACGTGCCCTCCTCAGCCGATTCCGACTATTCAGACGAGGCGGCGGCGCTTCGCAGCCGCGGCTACAACCTTCGTGCCTTCGGCGCCAACGGTGCCGGTGTCACGCTCGCCCCGCTGCGGGTCATCGATCCAGTCGTCGGCGGCGCGAAGCCTCGGCCCGGTGCCGCGATCTTCAACAACACCAACGAACTCGTCGCCGCGTTCGCAGGTCTTCGCGGGGATTCCACCCGCTACCTCGAGCCGGGCCTCGCCGGTGTGACGATCTACATCGACCTGGACAACGACGGCACGCTCGACCCCGATGAGCCGCGGGCCATCTCCCGCGCAGACGACCCGGCCACGCCCACCGTCGACGAGACTGGATGGTATTCGATCTCGACCGGCATCATCCTGCCGGGCGACACCTACACGATCCGCGAAGTGGTGCCGAACGGCTACCTCCACACGTCGCTCGGCACGCTCACCATCCCCGACCCCGCGAACCCCGGCGCGACGATCCGCAACAAGGCCGATGGCTCGTGGATCCTGAGTATTCCCGACGGGCAGTCTCGGCAGAACATCGACTTCGGCAACGCGCCCGGTGCGATCAGCGGTGTGAAGTGGTGGGATAAGAACCGCAACGGCATCCGCGACAGCAGCCTCATCGTGGGCACCGACCCCGACGTCGTCTTCGTCATCGACGTGTCAGGCAGCACATCCAGCCCGTTCGGCGGCACGATTCCGGCTCAATACGTGCCTTCCGGTAACGTGGCAGGCGACGTCAACGGCGACGGCAAGGGCAACACGATCCTCGACGCCCAGATCGCGGGATTCATGGCGCTCAACCAGCAACTCATCGACCAGGGCTTCGGCGCTCGCGGCCGGGTGAGCATCGTGTCCTTCGATGACACAGCTGTGTCCGCCGATCTCGACCCCACCGCCGGTGACCAGGCGAAGCTCGTCACCAACCCCACCGCCGATCTCAATAACAACGGGATTCGCGACATTGACGAGGTCCTGCGAAGGTTCCAGGATGGTATGTCCACAAACTACGAGGCGGCCTTGACGAGAGCCGACGACGTGTTCGCGGCCCTCGGCACTCCGGCCGGTCAGGGCAACCTTGTGTTCCTGTCAGACGGGGTCCCCAACGTGCCCGGCGGCCACACCGACGAGGTGGCAAAGCTCAAGGCCCGTGGCGTGAACCTGCGGGCGTTCGGCGCCGGCGACGGCGCATCGCTGACGGAGCTCCAGCTCATCGATCCCAAAGCGCAAATCTTCCGGACCACGGGAGAGCTTCTCACCGCATTCGGCAACCCGCAAGGCGGCACCCCCTCCACGACCACGTTCTCCGAGCCGGGCATGGCCTGGGTCACGGTCTACGTCGACTTGAACAATAACGGCGTCAAAGACGCCAACGAGCCTTCGGCGATCACATCCCCGGACGATCCGGCGACACCGAACGTCGACGAGCGGGGCAGCTACACGATCTCCGGGCTGAATGCGGGCACGTACATCGTCCGTGAGGTCGTCCCCGCCGGTTACATCCAGACCGGCGGCGGCAACACCCGCGTCGAGGGCGGCGTGGTCGTCAGCGACGGCGCTTGGCAGGTGACGATCGGCGGCAGCAGTCCGGCCCGGGCCACGAACATTAACTTCGGCAACGCTTCGGCCGGCGTCATCAGCGGCGTGAAGTGGCGGGATGACAATCCCAACGGTATTCGCGACGGCGGGCTCATCGCCGGCGACGACCCCGACGTGGTGTTCGTGATCGACGTCTCAGGGAGCACGAACGCCACATTCGTCGGTTCGGTCGTGGGCGACATAAATGGCGACGGCGAGAGCAACACGATTCTCGATGCCCAGCTTGCCGGCTTCATCCAGCTCAACAAGCGGCTGATTGCCCAGGGCTACGGCGACTCAGCGAAGGTTTCCGTCGTCGTGTTTGGCAGCAGCGCCCATACGGCCAATCTCGACCCAAGGGCCCGCAGCGATGGTGGAGATCCGGACGTGTTCCAGGTCAGCCCGAACACCGACGCCGACAAGGACGGCGTGAAGGATGTCGAGCAGGCGCTGACGTGGGTCAACTATGGCACCATCCGGGATTCCTGGCTGTCGGGTCGAGGAGATGTCGGGATTGGCACGAACTATGAGGCCGCTCTCGCGAAGGCATTGGTGACGATCAACACGGTCGGCACCCCGGCCGGCCAGGCGAACCTGGTGTTCCTGTCCGATGGCGCGCCAAACTCGGCCGTGTACTCCGATGAGGTCGCCGCACTGAAAGCCCGCGGCGTCAACCTGCGAGCCTTCGGCGCGGGCGGCGGCGCCTCGCTGACTGCCCTGCAGGATATCGATCCTCAGGCCGCGATTTTCCGCACGACCGACGAACTCATCACCGCGTTTGGCACGCCGCAGGGCGGATCGGGGGGATCGGCCGGATCAGGCCGGTTCACCGAGCCTGGCATGGCTGGCGTGACGATCTACCTCGATCTCAACGACAACGGCATCAAGGATGCCAACGAGCCCTCGACCGTGACCGCGGCCGACAATCCGGCCACGAAGAACGTCGACGAGGCAGGCTCCTACACGTTCACCGGACTTGCCGCGGGCAAGTACGTCGTCCGCGAGGTCGTGCCGAGCGGCTACGTCCTGCGGTCCACCGGCACGCTCGGGAAGTTTACCTACAGCACAACGTACGGCGGGCAGGACGGACCACCAACGAACAACGCCAACAACAACAACGACGGCTCGTGGACGGTCTACATCGGGTGGAACGACTACACCTGGCAGGACCGTTATCCGTACCGAATGGTCTACAACCCTGTCACGGGATTGTACGACTGGCTTTACTCCACCACCGACTACGAGGGCCACGACTTCCAAACTGAGGCCAACGGCATCGACTTCGGCAACGCCCCGCCAGCCGAGATCCGCGGCGTCAAGTGGCTCGACCGCAACGGTGACGGCGTCCGCCAGACCTACGGCTACGACGGCGACTATATTCCGTCTGTCATCTTCGGGATCGACGTCTCGGGCAGCACGTGGTCGAAGTATGCCGGCTGCTACGTGGGCGATATCAACTACGACGGCAAGCCGAATACGATCCTCGATGCGCAGCTCTACGCCATCCTCGCGCTGCGTGAGAGCCTCGTCGACGGCGGCGTGGGCGACGACGCCACGATCAGCATCGTCACCTACGGATCGACCGCGGCCTTCGTCGATCTCGACCCCGTCACGGACGGCATCCAGTCGTCCGTGAGCCCAACGGCCGACCGCAATCGCAACGGCGTGAGCGATCTGGTCGAAGCCGTGCAGGGCATCCTTGAGGGCTCGTCGGGCGCCGTCGGTGTCGGCACCGACTTCGAGGCCGCGCTGCAGCTCATCCAACAGGACAATGCCCGGCGGTACGGCACGCCTCCATCCACGCTCCCGCCGCTGCGGCAGCTGCTCTTCTTCTCCGACGGCGCTCCGACCGAAGGTGGCGACATTGCCGACGAGGTGACGGCGCTCGTAGCCTACAACGTCATCCCGAAGGCCTTCGGTGTCGGCAGCACGGCGTCGCTCACGGAACTGAAGAAGATCTCGGCTTCCGCGGCGGTATATGCCCGCTGCAGCGACCTCTCGAACGCCATCGATTACTACTACGCCGCCATGCTGCCGGAGCCGGGCCTGCCGGGCGTGACCGTCTACGTCGATGCCAACGATAACGGAAAGCTCGACGCCGGCGAGAAGTGGGCTGTCACGCGAAAGGACGATCCGAGCACGCCCCTCGACGAGGCCGGCACCTATGCGATCGGCAATGTCCCAAACGGAACCTGGAAGGTCCGCGAGGTCGCGCCCGATGGCTATATCCAGACGTTCCCCTCCACCAATGGCGGCGCTCATTCGGTGACGATCAGTGCGGCGTCGCTGGTGCGGAACATCGACTTTGGCAACCAGGCCGACCCGCTCGCGCCGGTGGTCACCCTGCCGTGGTATGACAGCGTCGTCTACGAGACGAACTTCCAGTACAGTGACTTCGACGTCTTCGCGACCGTCGACGATACCTCCTCAGAGACATTCGCTGGCGGCAACCTGACGGTATCGGTCGTCTCCGGCGATGCCTCGGCCATCGCACTCAACATCGCCGACGAAGACGGCGGCGTGGCGTGGATCGGGGTCGATGGCACAAAGGTGCTCTTCCATGGCAACGTGATCGGCACGTTCGCCGGCGGGGTCGGCACGCCGCTGGTCGTCAGCTTCAATGCACTCGCCACACCGCGGGCGGCCCAGGCGCTGATCCGCTCCATCTTTCTGACCGGAACGGGCAAGGGCGCCGTCGGTATGCGGACGGTGAAGGTCTCGGTCACCGACGACACCAAGCGGACGAGCATCGCCCAGTTCAAGGATGTCGAGATCCGTGCCATCACGCCGCCGAGCCTGATCAGCGGGCTCGCGGCGACGGGCGGCAACGGCCGCGCGACGCTTTCCTGGACAGCGCCGGCCGACTATGGCGGTTCGGCCATCACGAACTACGAGATCATGTATGCGGACCAGACTGCGGGGAAATGGTCGTCGTATAAGCCGGTGACGCGGTCCGCGTCGACCGCCACCACCGCGACGGTCACGGGGCTGACCAACGACAAGCCCCACGTGTTCGTGGTGCGGGCCGTCAACGCGAAGGGCGCCGGACAGTGGGTCACGCTCGCGAAACTGGTCACGCCTACCTCGGTGGCTCCGGGCTCGATCGGCACGCTGACGGCGGCGCCGGGCGACCGGCAGGTGACGCTCACCTGGGCCGCGCCGACTGACAACGGCGGTGCCGCCATCACGAACTACGAGGTCATGGTCGCCGAGCAGACCGCCGGCAACTGGTCGGCCTACAAGCCGGTGACCAGAGCCGCGTCGGCGGCCACGACCGCCACGATCACCGGCCTGACCAACGCCAAGCCACACCTCTTCGTCGTGCGGGCCGTCAATGCGAAGGGGGTCGGGCCGTGGCAGACGCTCCCTTCACCCACGACGCCGGCCGCCGCGCCGGGCGCCATTCGCACGCTCACGGCGACGGGTGGCAACGGGCGGGTGACGCTCACCTGGGCCGCGCCCCTGAGCAACGGTGGGTCGCCGATCACCAACTACAGCATCATGTACGCGGACCAGACGGCGGGCATCTGGTCGGCCTACAAGCCGGTGACTCGTGCGGCATCCACCGCGACGACCGCGACCGTGACCGGCCTGACGAACGACAAGCCGCATGTCTTCGTCGTGAGGGCCGAAACGGCCGCCGGCGTCGGGACGTGGGTCACGCTTTCGCCTGTCGTCACGCCAACGGGTGTGGCTCCCGGAGCGATCTCGGCCCTCAAGGCCACCGGCGGCAACACCAAGGCGACGCTCACCTGGACGGCGCCGGCCGACAACGGCGGTTCGCCGATCACCAACTACGAGATCATGGTCGCCGATCGGACCAGCGGTGTCTGGTCGGCCTACAAGCCGGTCACCAGGCCAGCCTCGACGGCGACGACGGCGGTGGTCACCGGGCTCACCAACGGCAAGGAGCACCTGTTCGTCGTGCGAGCCGTGAACGCGAAGGGTGTCAGCGGCTGGACGACGCTCTCGGCCGCCGTGACGCCGAGGACCACGCCTCCGGGGCTGGTGACAGGGCTCAAGGCGACGCCTGGCAGCAAGCGAGTGACGCTCAGTTGGACGGCCCCGGCCGACAACGGCGGCTCGGCGATCACGAACTATGAGATCATGTACGCCGAACAGACGGCGGGCCTCTGGTCAGCCTACAAGCCGGTGACGCGAGCGGCTTCTACGGCCACGACCGCCACGGTCACGGGCCTGACAGCGGGCAAGGCGCATATCTTCGTCGTGCGTGCGGTCACGGCACTGGGAGCCGGGCAGTGGGAGACGCTCTCGCCGACCGTGACGCCGCTGGCGTGAGCGGCGGCCGGCTCGATCTGGTCATGCCGTCACCGACCGAGGAGAGCGGCGGCGGCACGGCCGGGGTCGGCGGTGCGCAAGAGTGATTCGCCGACGAGCATCGCCTCGATGCCGGCCCGCTCGAGCCGCTCGACGTCAGCGCGGTCGCGGATGCCGCTCTCCGCGACCACCACGCACTCCGGCGGCACGCGGTCGCGCAGCCGCAGCACACAGTCGAGGTCGGTCTTCATTGTCCGTAGATCGCGGTTGTTGATGCCGATGAGCGTGGCGCCCAGGTCGATCACCCGCGGCAGGTGGGCGGGGTCGTGCAGTTCCACCAGTGGTGTCATGCCCAGGTCGAGAATCTCCCGGTAGAGGCTGCGGAGGTGGCAGTCGTCGAGGCATTCTGCGATCAGGAGCACCGCATCGGCGCCGTGCGCCCGCGCCTCGAGCACCTGGTAGCGGTCGACAACGAACTCCTTTCGCAACACGGGCAGTGGCACGGCCACGCGGGCCGACTCGAGATCGACGAGGCTGCCGCCAAACCCGACGGCGTCGGTGAGCACGGAGAGCGCCGCGGCGCCGGCCGCCGCATAGCCGCGCACGATCTCCTCGATCGACTAGCCGGGCCGCAGCTCGCCGGCCGACGGGCTCTTCCGCTTGAACTCAGCGATCAGCTTGATCGGCCCCGGCGCGGAGACGGCTGCGAAGAAGTCATGGACCGGCGGCGCCACCGCGAGCCGCCCCTCGAGGGCCATCGTCGG
>CAYSPN010000392.1:0-5015 GCA_964432895.1 uncultured Candidatus Kuenenia sp. | reverse complement strand
CCCGTGCCACGGAGCACCGGCCGCGGCGGACTCGCGGCCGTCACGCGGCTCGAGACCGCCGGCATCCTCGGCTGTCGCGACCTCGGCCAGCCGCCCGACACGACCGACAGGCAGCGGGGTGGCGAGCGGTCTGCCGGCGCGGTGCTCGGCGACTTTCTCACCCGCCGCGGCCGGCACTATTCCGGCGGCATCTCGAGCCCGCTGTCGGCCCCGACGAGCTGCTCGCGGCTGAGCCCCTTCCTCGCCTTCGGCGCGATCTCCATGCGACGGGTCTGGCAGGCGAGCGAAGCTCGCCGGATCGACGTCGCCACGGCGACGAACCCACGCGACCGGGCGGAACTCAAGGCCTGGCAGCGTAGCCTCAAGGCGGTGCAGTCGCGGCTGCACTGGCACTGCCATTTCATGCAAAAGCTCGAGGACGAACCGGCGATCGAGTTTCACAACATGCTGCGCGCGGCCGACGGACTGCGCGAGGATGAAGTCTCGCCCGAGCGGCTCGCCGCGTGGCAGGCGGGACGGACGGGCTATCCGCTCGTCGATGCCTGCATGCGAAGTCTCGTCGCGACCGGCTGGCTCACGTTTCGGATGCGGGCGCTCGTCGTGTCGTTCGCGAGCTATTCGCTCTGGCTGCACTGGCGGCCGACGGGGCTGCACCTGGCCCGCCACTTCCTCGACTTCGAACCCGGGATCCATTGGTCGCAGCTGCAGATGCAAAGCGGCACGACGGGCATCAACACGCTGCGGATCTACAACCCGACGAAGCAGGCGGTCGAGCAGGATCCGCGTGGCGTCTTCATCCGTCGCTGGGTGCCGGAACTCGTCGGCGTGCCGCCCGCCTATGTCCATATGCCATGGACGATGCCTGCCGATGTGCAGCAGGCGGCAGGTTGCCTGATCGGCCGCGACTACCCGCCGCCGCTGGTCGATCACGCCGCCGCCGTGCGCGAGGCGAAGCGGCGGCTCGCCGCGGTGAGGGGTAATTCAGAGGCGCGGGACGAGGCCCGCGACGTCGCCCGTCGCCACGGCAGCCGCCGCGATCGCCGCGGTGCGATGCAGCAGGACCCGGTGCGGCGGTCGCTTGCCCGAGATGCCGCGGGCAGCACGGCACACCGCGCTCCGCAGGCTCCAGATCCACAGCAACTGCTGCCGTTTCTCGCCGACGAATCAGCTGACCCGCCTCAGGGTACGCAGGCAAGAAACAGCTAGATCGCGACGTGCTTGGGCAGCCCCAAACGGGTGTTGGGATGCCCGTCCGGGCGATTACTGTCGCACGAGCACCCGCGAGCCCTGGCCGAGGATGTCGGCAAGCTCCGCGAGGTCGCGGTCGGCGACGATCAGGCTCGTGCCCGGAATGGCATCTTCGGCGAGCGTGGCCGGATCGGCGACGCCCTCGATGGCCAGGCCATCTGCCAGCCCGATCGACTTGGAGCCGGGCTGCGCCCAGGCCACCTGCGTGGTTGGGCCGGTCTGTTCCGCCGGCGCATCGCCCTGTTGGATCGAGACGACCGGCACCGCGGAGCCGACACGCTCGCGGATCTGCCTGCCCACCACGACGGGAAAACTACCGGCATAGTTGCCGCCCACCTGCAGGCTGAGCCGCCGTCGAGACACGCTCACGACGGCGTCGAAGGGACCGCGAACGAGCTTCAGCGTTTCGCCCGGCACGAGTCGCGCCGGATCGGACACACCGTTGATCTTTGCGAGCAACTGCCACGGCACGGCCAGCGGGGCGGCGATCGACAGCAGCGTTTCCCCCTGTTGGACAACGTATGGCGGCAGCAGCAGATCTTGTTGCGAATAGATCACCGTGCCTGCCAATTGTCCGAGGAGATCCTCCAGCCGCTGGCTCTCTTCGAGGCCAAGCGACGGATCGTCATGCCACGTCGACAGCACTGCCAGCGCCTCGGCGTAGCGGCCGGCAGCCAGTTTGTCGTGGGCATCGGCCCATGCCGATGCGAAGGCGGCTGATGGCGGCGCCTCCCTGCCGATGCTCGACGCCGGCGGTGACTGGAAGGAGTCTGGTGGGGCGAATGCCGTTGCCGGCGGAGGTGTCAGCGGTGCCGAGGCCGCGGCGGGCAGGGAGACGGCGTCGCCAGTGGGTGGTGGGGTGAGCCCGGCCATGCCTGCCGGATCGGCCACCGGTGGCGGGGCGGAGACGGCGCTCAGATACGTGGGAGCACCATCGGCGGGAGCGGGCATCGCTGCCGATACGGCCGGCGCGGCGGGCGGCAGGACTGTGGTGTTGGGGAATGGCGCGGCCCCGGCCTGCGGCAGGGGGCCGGCGGGAGTCGCCGCCGACACGGCCGGAATATCGACCTGCGGTGCGAACGCCGGGGCCGACGCAAGGTCTGGCCTGATGGGCTCCGCGGGGGCGACCGATGCACCGCCCGGGCCCTTGTTGACGACCGACCATGCGCCATAGAGGATCGTGCCCAACAGCACGAGCACAACCAGTGGCTTGAGCGAGTCGCCCGAGTCGGAGTCGCGATCACGGCGGGAGTGGCCCTTTGACCGGCTGGCCATGGCAGTGGTTTCCAAGTGGGCACCGGGGCCGCTGCCGTATCCGAACGACAGCAACTGCCGGGAAAGAGGCGGGGATGGTAAGGATCGGCCCGGATCGGTGCCAGATCGCTTCGTCCCGGAAAACCGGGGGTTCCCGGAGGCCGTAAGGCAACGCCGGCATCGCCACCAGCGGGGGGTTCCGCGTATATTCTCTGCTGACGTGGTCGAACCACGCTGACCCCCGCACGGTGGCGGCCTGCGGAAGAGGAGTTTTTCATGCGATCCCAGCACGTGGATCAGAAACGGGTCCGCGATGTCGTCGCGGTGGTGCTTGCCGGTGGCAAAGGCGCACGGCTCGAGCCGCTGACACGCGACCGGGCAAAGCCCGCGGTGCCGTTTGGCGGCAGCTACCGCATCATCGATTTCGCGCTGTCGAACTGTCTCAATAGTGGACTGCGTCGTGTGCTGCTGCTCACGCAATACAAGGCCATCAGCCTCGATCGCCACATCAACGTCGGCTGGCACCGTTTCTTCTGTCGGGATCTCGGCGAGTTTCTCGACGTGCTGCCGCCGCAGCAGCGGGTCGATGAGAACTGGTATCTCGGCACGGCCGACGCCGTCTACCAGAACATCTACTCGTTGGAGATGGCGGCGCCCCGGCTGGTGGTCGTGCTCGCTGGCGACCACATCTACAAGATGAACTACCAGTCCCTGATCGACGCCCACGAAGAGAGCGGTGCCGACGTGACCATTGGCGCGCTGCCCGTGCCACGGGACGCGGCCCGTGAATTCGGCACCATGGAGGTTGACGGGTCGGGACGCGTGCGGGCCTTTCGCGAGAAGGTGGCCGACCCGCCGACAATTTCGGGGAGCGAAGGCATGTGCCTGGCATCGATGGGTATCTATTGCTTCTCGGCGCCGTTTCTTTTGGAGCGACTGAAGGAGGATGCCCACGATCGCTCGAGCCGGCACGACTTTGGTCACGACGTTCTGCCCGCCGTGATCGAGTCCCACGGCGTGCATGCGTTCCCTTTCCGCGATGAGAACAGGAAGCGTGACGCCTACTGGCGGGATGTCGGCACGATCGACGCCTACTTCGAGGCCAACATGGACCTCATCGACGTCGATCCGCAACTCAATCTCTACGACGAGCAGTGGCCGATCCGCACGCACTACCCGGCCTATCCACCGCCGAAGTTCGTCTTCGCCGGCGAGGGGCCAACCGCCCGCCGCGGCGAGGCCACCGACAGTCTCGTCTGTCCGGGAGCGATCATCTCCGGCGGCCGGGTGACCCGCTCGATCATTGGCCCCGGCGTGCGGGTGAACAGTTTTGCCTGGGTCGAGGAGAGCATTCTGTTCGAGGGGGTCGACATCGGCCGCCACGCCCGGGTGCGTCGTGCCATCATCGACAAGGGCGTCCGGGTGCCGCCGGGCATGTCGATTGGCTTTGACCCCGCGGAGGATGCCGCCCGGGGCTTGACGGTTTCGCCGCGAGGCGTGACCGTGGTAGCCAAAGGGCAGATGCTCACAGCCGATTCCCTCGCCTCCACCGTCGACTGACCCTGCCCGGCCCCACCCCGCCATGCCCAAACGCAACCTCTTCGTGCTGATCATGATGGTCGCCACCGCGGTGGTGGCCTGGCTGGCCCGCGATCGGGCCGGCCACGGTCGCCGCTTTGCCGAGGTGCTCGGGGCGATTGACCGCGTGTATCTCGAGCCTGTCGACCAGCAGAGCCTGTTTGACGCCGCGATGGAGGGAGTGTTTTCCCGGCTCGACGAGCATTCCGCCTTCATGGTCGGCGACCGTCGCGACCAGTTGGAGAGTCTGCTCGATCAGGAGTTCGGCGGCGTGGGCGTGGAGTTGACCAGGGCGGAGTCCCACCGCGGCATCACGGTCGTAAGCCCCGTGCTTGGCTCGCCCGCCTGGCATGCGGGGATCGCCGCAGGCGACCGCATCCTGGCCATCGATGGGATTTCCACCCTGCAGATGCCGCTCGAGGACGCGTTTCGACGTCTGCGGGGCCGGGCCGGCACCCCAGTGCTGCTCTCCGTCGCGTCACCTCTGGCGGCGCCGGCAGCGGGGGAAGCGGCTGATGGGCCGGCACGCGACATCGCACCGGCACGCGACATCACGCTGGTACGAGAGGCTGTGAAGACAGAGAGCGTGCTGGGTGACCGCCGGCGGCAGGACGGCTCGTGGGAGTGGACGATCGAAGGCGAGCCCGCTGCGGCGATCATTCGCATCGCGAACTTTGGCGAACGCACCGCTGACGAACTTCGCCGCGCCGTGGAAGCGATCACAAGTCACATGGCCGATGCCAAGCAGCAGGGTGAAGCTGAGCAGCAGGGCTCCAGCGGCGTGCTGCTGATAGTAGACCTCCGCGGCAATGCGGGCGGACTGCTCTCAGCCGCGGTGGAGGTCTGCGATGTCTTTCTCGACGATGGCGTGATCGTGTCTACCAAAGGCCGCGGCTTGGGGGGGCGGGGTGCGGGTGAGAGCGCAACATCCGACG
>CAYSPN010000391.1:0-3805 GCA_964432895.1 uncultured Candidatus Kuenenia sp. | reverse complement strand
GAGGAACGTGCCCCGGCTCTTCGACATCTTCTGGCCGTTGACGGTGAGAAATCCGTGGATGTGCACCCGCTTCGGCAGCGCGAGGCCGGCCGCCTCCAGCATCGCCGGCCAGAAGAGCGTGTGGAAATAGGTGATGTCCTTGCCGATGAAGTGGTGGATCTCGGCGGCCGGTGCGGATCCATCGCGGTGCCACCACGACTCGAACGAACCGCCGTGGGCGGCACACCATTCGCTGGTGGCGGCCAGGTAGCCGATCGGTGCGTCGAACCAGACATACCAGTAGTGCCCCGGCGCGTCGGGAATCTCGAACCCGAAGTAGGGGGCTGGCCGCGAGATGTCCCAGTCGCGGAGCGGGTCGCAGAGGAAGTGGCCGGCGAGGTAGTTGGCGATCCGCGGATCGAGGGCGCCGGAACGCTGCGTCCACTCGTCGAGAAAGGCGTGCATCTGTTCGAGCGTCACGAACAGGTGCTCGGCCGACCGCACCTCCGGCCGCGTGCCAGAAAGTGTGCTCACGGGGTCGACGAGGTCGGCCGGTGTGTAGGCCGCGCCGCACTGTTCGCACGAGTCGCCATATTGGTCGGCCGCCTGGCATCGGGGGCACGTGCCGCGAACGAAACGGTCGGCCAGGAACACGCCCGCCTTCGTGTCGTAGAGCTGCTGCACGTCACGCGTGGTGATCAGGCCGCGGCTCCGCAGACTGCCCCAGATTTCGCCGCATAGCCGGCGGTTGGCCTCGCTGTCGGTGGAGCCGTAATGATCGAAGCCGATCTGGAATCCGCCAAAATCGGCGAGGTGTGCCTCCCGCATGGCGGCGATCAGTTCACGCTCGCTGCGGCCCTCGGCCTGGGCGCGGATCATGATCGCGGTGCCGTGCGTGTCATCGGCGCAGAGGTAGATGGCCTGATGGCCGCGCAGCTTCTGGAACCGCACGAAGATGTCGGTCTGGATGTACTCGACCAGGTGCCCGAGATGAATGTGCCCGTTGGCGTAGGGCAGGGCGGAGGTGACGAGGATGCGGCGGACGTGGTCGGTCATGCGAGGGTTCTAGAGATGTCTCAAGGCGAGCGAAACGGCGATTGTAGGAGCGTGCGCGGCAAACGGGGAAATCGCGCGAAAAACAGGTGGAATAGGAAAGCAGTCGGCAGGCTGTGAAACGCAAAATGGTCTTGTCCCGGTCGTTCGCGCAGGGCACCATCCCGCCCCGCGGTCGGCGGCCTTCCGGCGCCGCCGCCATTTCGACCAGCCCAACCCGCACACCAGACTCACCGGAGCCTACGGATGACACGGTCCTCGCGACTCCTCCTCCGAATGATCGTCGCGATGGGGCTGATGGCACTCTGCGGTTCGTCGGCCCGCGCCAATCCGGCGGCCGTCGCGGCAGGCGATGTCGTCCTCCTCAATTTCTCCGCGTCGTGGTGTGGCCCGTGCCGGCAGATGGCACCGCTGGTGGGTGAAATCACGGCAGCCGGCTGGGTCGTGCGGCATGTCGATGTCGATCACGAGGGAGATCTCGTCCGACGGTTCGGCGTGACCGGCGTGCCCTGCTACGTGCTCTTGGTCAAGGGTCAGGAAGTTGGCCGCATCAATGGCGCCACGACCCGCGGTGAACTGGAAACGCTGCTGGCCAAGAGCCGGCAGCCGCTGGGGCTGGCTCCGATGGCCACGCCGCCTGCCGCCTCCTCCATGGCTGGCATTCCGGTGCCGGTGACGTCCGCCGCGGCACCGCTTTCCACCGAGCCAAAGTCCGCTCCGCAGACCACCGGTGCCGCGATCGTGATGGCCGAACCGCCGCCCGCCGCCCTTCAGCCGGATCGGCCGACGGCACCGCGGCCACGGCCACCGGTCGCGTCCTCAGGAGCCGACGCTCGGGTGGCTGCCGTTGGCCCGCAACTCGATCCCGCCCAGCGGGCCGCGCTCGAGCGACGGCTCATGGCCTCTACCGCGCGGCTGCTCGTCGAGGATTCCCAGGGCGTGTCACGCGGCACCGGCACCGTGATCGACTGCCGTCAGGGCGAGGCATTGATCCTCACCTGCGGCCACATCTTCCGCGATTCTCAGGGGAAGGGCAGGGTGGAGGTCGACCTGTTCGGCCCGGACGGCCCGCGGGGTGTGGCAGGTCAGGTCGTCGCGTGGGATCTCAAGCGAGACCTTGCGCTGGTGAGCATCTTTACCGATAGGCAGATCGAGCCGGTCCGTGTCGGCGGTGCTGACCACAGCACGCAGCCAGGTGCATCCGTGGTGACGGTTGGCTGTGACGGAGGCGCCGATCCGACGATCCATCACAGCCGAGTCACCGCCGTCGACAAGTATCTGGGGCCCGCGAACGTGCAGGTCGCCGGTCAGCCCGTGCAGGGACGCAGTGGCGGCGGGCTCTTCGCGCTCGACGGAACGCTCATCGGCGTCTGCAACGCTGCCGACCCTGCCGACAACGAGGGACTGTTCGCCGCACTTCCGACGATCCACGAACAGCTCGACGAGGCCGGCCTGGCCTTCGTCTATCGCAGCGTCTATCCCAGCGGCGGCGCGGGCGACGTGGCCGCCGTCTCGTCGGGGCCAGCGCTGCCGAGCATGCCGGCGGAGATGCCGCCGGTGTCGTTCGACCGCCGCGACCGTGCCGACGCCCTTCCCACCGCCGCCACGGGCCACAGCAACGGACCGAACATGACGGGCCCGACGATGGCCGGCCCGAGTGCCGCCATTCCGCAGAAGCTCTCTCCCGGCGAACAGGCGTTGATCGATCATGTGTGGCGACACGACGGCGAGGCCGAGGTGATCTGCATCGTGCGGCCTCGCGGGGCCACGCAGACCCCCAGCGACGTATTCGTGCTCCAGGGCAGCGGCCGCGAGTTCGTCGAGCAGCTGTCCAAGTCAAAGACCGCCACCGCCCTCTCCGCCCCGTCCCACGGCGGCCATGCCACACCGCACCATGCCGCACCGCCTGCGACGCGGTCGGACGTGGCCACCCTGCCCGCGACCGACCTGACGCGGTAGTCTGCAGCCATGCTGCAATACCTGGTGCGTCATGGCGAAAGCGTCTCCAACCTCGAGGGACGCGTGCAAGGACAGGCGGATGTCGAACTGTCGGACCTCGGCCGCGCCCAGGCGCGGCAGGTGGCCGCCTGGAGCCGCAGCCTCGTCGGCTCGCCCGCGTCGGCTCGGGTGACGATCGGCGAGGTCTGGTCGAGCCCGCTGCGGCGGGCCCGCGAGACAGCCGCCGAGATCGCCACCGCGCTCGGCCTGCCGTTGCTGGTGGAGGAGGGGCTCTGCGAACTGCATGCAGGCATCTTTCAGGGGCATCTCTGGGCCGACTTGGAGACAGCGTTCCCCGACGAGGTGGCCCAGTGGCGGTCGGGCGATGTGCACTATGTGATTCCCGGCGGTGAATCCCGCGCGCAACTGGCGGCCCGCGGACGTGCAACGCTTGAGAAGCTCGCCGGCCGCGACACCCCGGGCATGATCGTGGTGGCCCACGGCGGCGTGCTCACCGCGGCGCTGGGCAGCATGCTGGGCCGCGAGCACCCGCTCCTAGCGGCTGCGGCCGAGCGGCCGTTTACGAAGCTGCCGGCGCTGGCCAACTGCTCGGTGACGCAGCTCGAATGGCCGGGCCCGAGGCTCGTGTCGTTCAACGAGACGGGGCATTTGGGTTGAGGCGGCGGTGTTGACGGGCCGCATTCCCTTGCTTGCGCTGCGGGCTTGGATGGACGAAGGATCCGTGAGGGGCTGCCCATGTCTCGAGAGCCGGCGTTGCTGACCAGCGCAGGCAGGATGCCGGAGCGCAGTCAGCATCGAGTGAGCGGAAGCCAGG
>CAYSPN010000390.1:0-1884 GCA_964432895.1 uncultured Candidatus Kuenenia sp. | reverse complement strand
GGCCTGACCACGCCGATCGGCACGCCCACCAACCTCATCGGCCTTGCCTTCATCCGCGATCAGGTGGGCGTGCACGTCTCCTTTCTCGGCTGGTGCGCGATAGCCATACCGCTCGTTGCCGTCATGACGACCGTGGCGGTTGCAGTGCTCGCGAGGCTGTTTCCCGCGGGCGTGGAGCGGCTCGAGGGGGTCGGGAGCTATGTCGCTGCCGAGCGGAGCCGCCTTGGCGCGTGGACGGTCGCGCAGAAGTCGGTGGCCTTCGCGTTTGCCATCACCGTCTTTCTGTGGGTGCTACCAGGACTGCTGCTGATCCTGCTTGGGGGATCGCATCCAGTCTGCGGCTGGCTCTCCAAACGGCTCCCGGAGGGCGTCGTGGCCCTGATCGGCGCCATCCTGCTCTTCCTGTTGCCGGGGAATCGTGGCGAGGGGGGCCCCCGCCGGCGGGCGCTCGAGTGGCGGGAGGCCCGTATCGATTGGGACATCGTGCTTTTGTATGGCGGCGGCATGGCGCTGGGAGAACTCTGCTTCTCCACGGGGCTCGCCGGTGCCATCGGCCAGTCGATCACGGGATGGATACCGTCCGGCGACTGGAGCGGGCCGGTACTGGTGGCCGTGGCGACCGTCGTGGCGGTGGTGACGAGCGAATTCACGAGCAACACGGCCAGTGCCAACATGGTCGTGCCGGTCGTGATCGCGCTGGCCCGCGCCACGGAAGCCGATCCGCTGATGGCAGCGCTCGCCGCCACGTTTGCGTCGAGCCTCGGCTTTATGATGCCCGTGAGCACACCCTGCAATGCGATCGTCTATGGTTCGGGCCGGGTGCCACTGCGGGCGATGATGGCCAGCGGGGCGATCATTGATGTCGTGGGAGCAATCACGGTCACGGCCGCCATGCTGCTGGCATCGCGATTGTGAGGGTGCACCTCGAAAAGATACCGCGGTCCGGCCGGTGGCATGCCTTCCGGCCGGACCGCGTCAGGGGGATCGTCTACCGCTGCCACGCAGGTGTCGCGGCGATGGGGCTTCAGGACTCAGGCGGGGGCGGGCCACCGGTCGCTCAGAAGCCTCCCTCGATCGCCGCGCCGCACTGGTGGCAGCGGGGTTGCGCCGGCGGGACGGGCGACGGCAGGTAGCCCTCCCGGCACATGGCATGGAGCCGCGGAAAGTGCGGCGGCAGCGTCACGCAGGGGCTGTGCTTCCATTGCAGCTGCTGGAAGGGGTGTGCCTGGTAAACGCTCGAGCCGCGACAGCATGCCTGCGGCGTGCCGCACTGGTTCCCCCGAACATTGCCATGCCATGGCGGCTGCTGCCATGACTGTTGCGGCTGGCCACCGCGGCACCCGCAGTCACCCGGCTGGCCGGGGGCCGCCGACTCGGTCACCACGGTCGTCTCACCGGTCTGGGTGTCGGCAAGTTGGGCGGCCGTCGCGGTCAGGGGCGACGAGGCCGCGGCCAGTACGGCGACGGTGAACAGCAGTGGGCGAACAATACGCACGAATCAGGCTCCCCAGGATGGCGTCCGACAGACTCCACAATCCACGAAAGATGTTTCGTCTGGAGAGGTCTGCCCGGATGAGAGAACAGGCAAACGGGTGGGGCCGTATGATCTGAAACGAAGATGATGCCGACCGCTTGACACCGACCTGCACAAGGGTAGTATGTGCAAAGCGGTTGCAAATAGGGCAGGCCCCTTCCCAAAACCTCTGTCGGAGTCACGAACATGACACTCTCCCGCCGTGCATTTACGTTGGTCGAACTGCTGGTCGTGATCGCCATTATCGGCACCCTCGTGGGTCTGATGCTGCCGTCCGTGAAGGCCGCTCGGGAGTCGGCCCGCCGGACACTGTGCACAAACAACCTCAATCAGACTGGCCTCGCCCTGCA
>CAYSPN010000389.1:0-5421 GCA_964432895.1 uncultured Candidatus Kuenenia sp. | reverse complement strand
GATCGCGAGCGTCCAGTTCTTCCGCGCCGGCCACTTCCGCTCCCGGCTCTTCTGGCCGCTGGCCGTGGCGAGCGTGCCATGCGCGTTCGTTGGCGGCGCGATCACGCTGCCCACGGCCGCGTTCGAGGCGGTGCTCGGCGGTGTGTTGCTGGCGTCGGCGGCACGGATGCTGTTCGATGGCCGGCGGCCGGCGGCCGCCGATCACGCAGCGACCGAACCACTCCCCACACGCCGCCCGACTCTCCTGTGGGCGGCGATCGGTGGCGCGATCGGCCTCTTGTCGGGGCTCACGGGAGTGGGCGGCGGCGTGTTTCTGACGCCGGCACTACTGGCGCTCGGTGCGGCACCGGTGAAGACGATCGCCGCCGTGACGGCACCCTTCATTCTCGTCAATTCGCTGGCGGGCCTGAGTGGCGGCCTGCTCGCCGGTCGCCCGTTTCCGGCCGCCGGTCTGCCGGTGGTCGCAGCGGCCGTGCTCGGCGGCGCGATCGGTTCACACGTCGGCGCTTTCCGCCTGCCAGCGCGGACCCTACGGCTGCTGATGGCAGCCGTGCTGGCGTTTGCCAGCGTGAAGCTGCTCGGCCGCCCACTGGGACTATGACCGTCGGGCCGGCCCGCTCTGCATCCAAGCCCGCAGCGCAAGCAAGGGAATGCAGGTTGCCTCACGGGAATGCCACGCGGATTCCTCTCGCTTGCGCTTCGGGCGTGCATGAGAACGCGCCTGCATCCGAGCCCGCTCTGCATCCAAGCCCGCAGCGCAAGCAAGGGAATGCAGGAAGGCCTCGCGCATCATGTGCGAACCGTCTCAGTGACCGCCCGCCTTCGAAAACAGGTTGAGCACGACGACGCCGGCGATGATCAGCGACATCCCGAGGATCGACGCGGCGTCGAGCTTCTGCCCCAGAAACAGCCAGCCGATCGCTGCGATCAGCGTCACGCCCGCGCCGCTCCAGACGGCGTAGGCAATCCCCACAGGAATGTCCTTGAGCGTCAGCGACAGGAAGAAGAACGCCAGCCCGTAGCCAATCACCACCATGACGCTGGGTACGAGCTTCGTGAAGCCCTCTGAGCTGCGGAGAAAACTCGTGCCAACCACTTCTGCCACGATCGCGATCATCAGGTACAACCAAGACATCGTCGGCAGGCTCCTCGACATCCAACCCGATTCAGCACACAGAGGCTCTCATGATGATACACGAGCACTCCCGCACCACACCCGACGGCCGCACGCTCGACGCCATCCTCGCCAATGCCAGCGCCGAGACGCGGGCGACCATCAGCGTGCTCGGAGAACTTCTGGGCCAGCAGCCGGCGTCGGCCCTCTCACCCACGTCGTTCGCGATTCTCCATCTGGGCGTCACTGCCACACAGCTTGCAAGCACCAAGTATTCCGGCCCGAGCACGTCGCTGGCGATCCTGGGCAACCTGCTGCGGATCGAAATGGAACGCCACTCGGGCGCCGTGGTCATCGGCTCACCAGGCGATGGCCTGCCGCCCACGTGGTCGCAGCTCGACCTCGGTGTCGACGAGAAGGTCTCGGTCCCGGGTCGCCTCATCACCTTTTTTCCTGGTGGCACGCTCGACCGAGAGCCCCTCTGCGTGCTCGTGGACGACCGGCACTGGAGCCGGGAATTTGCCATCCTCTCCACCGCTGCCGGCAAAGCGGCGGCGGAACAGGTGCTCAAGCGGTTCTGCGATCGGCTCAAGACCGTGGAGAATCCGCTGCGGGGCCGCGTGCTCGAGGCCACCGTCGTCGAAGGCTGCCTGAAGCTCGGCATCACGCCGACGCTGGCCAACCCGCGTGACGGCCTGATCCTTCCACCCGAGGTCTGGGGGGAGGTGGATGTCTTTCTCGCCGCGGCCACGAGCCGCCGGGAGTTGATGCGACGGCTGGGGCTTGGCACAAACCGCGGCATGCTCGTGGCGGGTCCGCCCGGCGTCGGCAAGACGCATCTCGTCCGCGTGATCGCCAGCGAACTGGGCGACCGCTACACGACGATTCTCGCCGATGCCAATGCCATGCGGCACATGATCGCCGAACTCTACGCAGCCTCGGAGACCTTTGGCCCTACGCTCGTCGTCCTCGACGACATCGACCTGGTCCTCGGCCACCGAGATTCCAATGGCGACAACGGGGCGCTGGCTGACTTCCTCGCCACGCTCGACGGTGTGCTCGAGCGGGAGGCCATCCTCACGATCGCCACCACCAACGACCCAAAGGCGCTCGACCCCGCCGCCCAGCGATCGTCGCGGTTCGACATGGTGGTCACGCTGCCCATGCCCGACGAGGCCTCACGGGCCCGCATTCTCGAGCGTCACCTCGCGCCGCTGGGGCTGGCGATCGACTACGACGTGGTGGCGCAGTCGCTGGAAGGGGCGACCGGGGCGGACGTGAAGGAGGTGGTCCGCCGCGCGATCCTCGAACACGGCGAACACTTCACCCAGGCCCAGATCCTCGATATCACGAAGACCGGCCGCTGGCAGGCCGCCGTCAACCGGCGGCGGTATTTGTCGTGATACGGGAGGGACGGGCTGTGCAGGCGATCCGTATTCCCTTGCTTGCGCGGCGGGCTTGGATGAAGAGGGGACCGTGTCGAACAAAATCGCTCCCGTCCCCATTTTCCAGCTACAACGGGCTGTCGAAGGCGTTTTGGAAATGCTCGACGACTGGCCGCGAGCCCGCGGCACCGAACGTGACGGTCACCACGTCGATCCGCACCTGGCAGTCCTCGAGCCGGTGCCGTCGAATATAAGCGGTGGCCAGTTCGGCGATCCGCCGCTGCTTCTGTGGGCCGACGGTTTCGGCGGGATGACCGTGGGTGGTGTCGGACCGTGACCGCACCTCGACGAACACGACCGTGCGACCGTCGAGGGCCACGAGATCGATGTCGCCGCGCAGCACCCGTTCTCGTCGGCCGACGATCCGGTAGCCGAGTCCTTTGAGCAACTGCTCCGCCTCGGCCTCGCCACGTTGCCCGAGCGCATGCCTTGGATCACGCGGTTTCATGGCGAGCGCGGGACACGGTGAACGTCAAACCTCGTCAGGCCTTGGCAGCGGCCTTCTTGCTGGCCGCCTTCTTCGCCGTTGCCTCGGCGGCCGCGACATCATCCCGCTTCTCGCGGAGACGGACCGACTTGCCGACGCGATCGCGGAGGTAGTAGAGCTTTGCCCGACGCGCCACGCCCGACCGCTTCACCTCGACCTTGGCGATCTTTGGTGAATGGATCGGGAACTTCCGTTCGACGCCCTCGCCGGCGACGATCCGCCTGACGGTAAAAGTCTCGCGGCTGCCCGAACCGGCCTTGGCGATGACCACACCGTTGAAAATCTGGACGCGTTCCTTCTCGCCTTCCAGAATGCGGGTGTGCACGTCGACGGTATCGCCGATAGCAAACTGGGGCACCTCCGACTTGAGGCTGGAGGCTTCGACCTTGGCGAGGATTTTCTGGCTCACGACGGCTCCTTTAGGAACGCTCGGGGGAAGGATTGCGGGAAAGCTTGGGGGAAAGATTGAGGGAAAGATTGGCTGGGACACGGCGACGGGTCGCATCAACGGCTTGTTCATGCCGCCACGTTGCGATCCGGCCATGGTCGCCCGACAACAGCACGTCGGGCACGCGCAGGCCGCGAAACTCACGCGGCCGCGTGTATTGGGGGCCTTCCACCAGGCGGTCGGCGCCGGAGAAGGAATCCTGACGGGCGCTCTCCTCGTCACCGAGAACGCCGGGCAGCAGGCGGGCGACCGCGTCGACGATCACCATCGCCGCCACCTCGCCGCCGGAGAGCACGTAGTCGCCGATGGAAATCTCATCGGGCTGGAGTGTTTCGCGGACACGGTCGTCGAAGCCCTCGTAGCGGCCACACACGAGCACGATCCGCTGCTTACGGGCGAGTTCCTCGACACCGGCCTGATCCAGCCGTCGCCCGCCGGGCGTCAGCATCACGAGATGGCCTGGTGCATCGGCCTGCTGCTGCACGGCCTCGACGCACGACACGACCGGCCCCGGCATGAGCAGCATTCCCGGACCACCACCGTAGGGCCTGTCATCCACCTGCCGGTGCACGCCCTCGGCGAAGTCCCGGATGTTTGTCAGGCAGACGTCGATGAGCCGAGAGCGACGCGCCTCACCGAGCAGACTTCCATCGAGGAAGCCCGTAAACATCTCGGGAAACAGGGTGAGGATGTCGATGCGCATGGGATCGGCAGGGGCATTATCAGGCTTGCTCGGCCTGCGATTCCCCAACGGCTTCGACCGCGGGGGTGGACGCTTCTGCCACAGGGGCTTCAGCCGCTGGTTCGGAGGCAGCCGCAGCCGGCGCTGCAGCAACGGGCTCCGACTTTGGCTCGGGAACGAACACCGGCTCACCGGCTTCGGGCACGACCCTGGGCATCGAGAGCTTCGCGCGGGCCTGCTCCATCTCCTTGAGACGCGTGCCATTCGCTCCGTACTTCTTGACGAGCACGCGAACGGCATCGCTCGGCTGGGCGCCTACGCTGAGCCAGTAGGCGACCCGCTCGCTGTCGAGCAGGCAACGGGCATCGGTATCGGGAACGGACGGATCGTAGGTGCCGAGCACCTCGATCACGCGGCCGTCCCGCGGGCTCCGCCGGTCGGTCGCACAGATCCTGTAAAAGGCACGGTTCTTCCGGCCCATCCGCTTCATTCGAATCGCCACAGCCACGGTCAGAGTCTCCTCGGAAAGGATTGATCGAGCCCCTTAGAGTACCCGACCGGCGCCGGAACCCAAGCCCACCTTGCAGACCCCGGTTTTTCCGCTGTTTTTACGGAAATCGCCGCCGCGGCAAGCCGCGGCATGGGAAGCACCGCCGGGACGGCAGAAGTCTCGTCGCGGTGGCTTTCCCTCGCTTGCGCGTCGGGCTTGCATGGGAGAGTGGCGTCATCCAAGCCCGCAGCGTAAGCAAGGGAATGCGGGTGGGCTCACGGGAATGGGTCGCGGATCCCTCGCTTGCGCTTCGGGCTTGCATGGGAGGGATCGCTCTAGCCGCGTTTCTTGCGGCGGGCATCCTTCTCACGCTGCTTCTTCTGCTTGCGCCGCTCTTCGGCGGTGAGCCGCTTGCCCGTGTCGCCCTTCGGCCTGCCAAGCCGCGCGGCGGGATTGCTCAACTGCGTCTGCAGCCGTTGCACTTCGCGGAGCCGGTCCCGCATACCCAGTCCCGCCATGCCCTTCATCATCGCGCTCATGCCGTCGAACTGCTTGACGAGATCGCCCACCTCGTGCGGATCAACGCCCGCACCGGCAGCGATCCGGCGACGACGCGACTGGTCGACTACCCGCGACGGGTTGCGCCGCTCGGACGGCGTCATCGCGTCGATGATGCCGAACAGACGGTTGACGTCCTTGTCGAGATCGGCGCCGGCCAGCATCTCCTGCATGCCGCCCATGCCCGGAATCATGCC
>CAYSPN010000388.1:0-5353 GCA_964432895.1 uncultured Candidatus Kuenenia sp. | reverse complement strand
TGGTGAACTTCCTGTCCAACGGCGGCGACGAGGTCGTGGGCGCGATGGCGATCGACGACGTCGTGCTCTCGATCGCCGCTGAGGGGCGTGAGCCGCGTCAGCATGCCCTGTCGCTCGATGGGCTCGGTGACAAGGTGCATCCGCTGGCGACGCCGACAGGGTGGGGACGCTCCGGATCCCGCGGCGAGATGAGCCGCGTGCAGGTGCGACCCGAGACTGGAAAACCGATCCTGGTGATTGAGGACGACGACCCCACCGAGTACGGTTCGTGGGTGAGCCGAGGGATCGCCCTGCCGGTCGAGGCGGGTGACGTGGCGACCGCGTCTTGGTGGGCAGCGTATTCGCTGGGCCTTGGCGGTCGCTCAACCGCCACCTACGACGGACTCGAACCTGGCACCTACTGGTTTCGCGTGGCCGCTTTTCTGCCAGGCGGCCAGCCGACGGGCATCGAGGCCGGCGTGCGGGTCGTAGTCGTGCCGGCGTGGTATTGGCGTCGCGACGTCTGGGCCGGGTGCGCGGCCGTGGGCCTCGTGGCCGGTGCGCTCGTGGCACGGGCCGTGTCGCTCCGGCGGATGCGAAGACGGCTCGACGAGATGGAGCGCATCCATACGCTCGACCGCGAGCGGGCGCGGATCGCGCGGGATCTTCATGACGACATCGGCGCCGGACTCACCGAGATCGCCATGCAGACCGACTGGGTCCGCCGCGATGTGCAGGGTCTGGCGTCGGCCGCCACGGTCGCCCGCGCCGAAAAGGCCTGTGCCTCGGCGATGGATTTGGTGCGGAGCGTCGATGCGATCGTCTGGGCGGTCAATCCCGCCAACGACACGCTCGACCGGTTCGTGCCCTATCTGACCCACTCGGCCGAGCAGTTTCTCGACGCTGCCGGCGTGAGCGTGCGGTTCGACGTGCCCGACAAGGTGCCGCCGCTGCCGCTTGCAGGCACCGTGCGACACGACCTGTTTCTGGTCGTGCGTGAGGCGATCAACAATGCCGTCAAGCATGCCCATCCGCGGGTCGTGCGGCTCGGCGTGAGACTGGAGAACGGTGCGGTGCACGGGAGCCATGCAAACAGTCCGCAGCTCGTGATCACTATCGAGGATGACGGCCGGGGCTTTCCTCTGCCGGCAACCGTGCCCGAAGCACACAGCGCGGGCCGGTCAGGCCTGGCCAACATGCGGCGGCGGGTGGAGGATCTGGGCGGGCGGTTTGTGATCGAGAGCCGATCGGGCGCGGGCACACGGATCGAGGTGGCCGTGCCACTGCCGTCGGAACGTGTTGCCGGACATGCGGTTCGCGCTGGAGGAGCACCATGAGCAGGCATGAAGTGGGCACGATTCAGGTGGCCGTGGTTGAGGATGACGCTCGGCTCCGGCGGACGTTCGTCGACGTGCTGGAAAGCTCCGGAGAGTTTCGCTGCGTGGGGGCGTTTGCGACCGGCGCAGAGGCCGTGGCCGGCATTCCGTCGCTCGGCCCCGACGTTGTGATCATGGACGTGAACCTGCCCGACACCACGGGGGTGGAGTGCGTGAAGACGCTCGCGCCCCAGCTTCCCGGCACGCAGATCCTGATGGTGACGGTCTACCAGGATCCCGACACCGCCTTTCAGGCGCTTGCCGCCGGCGCCCACGGCTATCTTGTGAAGCCGGTACTCCCGGAACGGCTCCTTGAGGCGATCCGCGAGATTCGCGCCGGCGGCGTGCCGATGAGCCGCACGATCGCACGAAAGGTGATCGAGACGTTTCGCAGCCGCGAGGCCGCTGAGGCCGCGGGCACATCCGCCGCACGATCGTCAGCTGCATCCCTGGATGACGAGTCGCTCACGCCCCGGGAGCAGCAGGTGCTCGAGCTGCTCGTCGAGGGCTTTTCCTACAAGGAGATCTCCCAGCGGCTCGGGATCTCGACATCGACGGTGGGTACCTACGTGCAGCGGATCTACGAAAAGCTGCATGTGTCGAGCCGCCGCGAGATCATGGCCCGCCGCCGCCCAGGCCGGGGGTAAAAGGGGACACGGAATGAACCCTGTTTGAGGGCATGGCACGGTCTTGCTTTTTGCGCACAGTGTAATACCATCAAGGGTATGGTGTCGCTTACAATCAAACTTCCCCTGGCCGTCAAGCAGCGGTTGGAGCGCGAGGCCCGGCAATCTGGTAAGTCGGTTTCCGCGCTCATCCGTGAGGCCGTGTCCACTCGCCTGCGCAAAGCCACCGCCGGGGGAAGCCTCTACGAGCGAACGCGGGATCTGTGCGGCGCCGGATCCAGCGGGCGGCCTGACCTCGCAACGAATCGTGAGGTCCTGCGGGAGTTCGGTGAATGAACCGCGTCATTGCCGATACCGGTCCTCTGGTCGCCTATTTCGACCGTGACTCGGAATTCCACGGTTGGGCTCGCGACCGGTTTCAGGAATTGGTCGATCCGCTGATCAGTTGCCAGCCTGTCCTGACTGAAGCGCTGTTTGTCATGAAGCGGGGAGGGATCGACCCTGACCTGATCCTCGCGCTCGTAGAACGTGGCGAACTGATCTGCGATTTCGACGTTCGGCGCGAGATCACGTCCATCCGTCGGCTGCTCAGGAAATACCGTGACCTGCCTGCCACCCTCGCCGACGTCTGCCTAGTTCGCATGAGCGAAATTCACGGTGACTGCTCCGTCTTCACGCTCGACCACGACTTCCGCGTCTACCGCAGAAACGGCCGCCAGACGATTCCCTTGATCACGCCGCCCTGATGGCTCGGTCCACGGAGCGTCGGCAGGCAGGCGCGGCCGAAGCAACCAGATTGCCCGACACGCGAGGTTGAACCATCACGGTCGGTGCGACCGCACCCGTCCAGCCGGATCACCGTGCCCAGTCTAAAAAGGGGACGCCGCCAGTAGTGCTCGGCGCGGGATGTGCTGCCCACCGTGGCGGCAAGGTTTCAACTTGTCCGTTGCCGCGGCATCGATTCCACAAGTTAAAACTCGTGGCTACGGGTCGAACTCCTTCGGTCGCGTCCTTCAACCTTTTCGACGCGCGAATTGACAGGAATGTGTACGCATGGATACTTCTCCTGTTTGATCGATGGAGCGACGCTGGCGTGATCACGACTGCAAAATCGGGCGATGAAGAACCAACCGGGGCGGTGTCGAGGAACGGGGTGTGGGTTCGGCTGCCTGCCGAGCGGTGGCAGCATATCGCGGTCGAGCATCCTGAACTGGCCGGTCAGCGGGCTGCCGTTCTCGAGGCGCTTGCCAACGCGGATTACGTGCTCGAGGGCACCGCGGGCGAGTTGCTGGCAGTCCGAAGGTTGGATTCGTCGAAAGTGCTGGTGGTAGCCTAGAGAGAGATGGAGTCGCACGACGGCTTCGTGATCACGGCGTTCATGACCTCATGGGTCGCGGCGCTCTTCAAGCAGAGGCGACAATTATGGCCCTCGTCCAACGAAGCGATTTCCTCGACATGATCCCCGCGGTGCTGCAGGCTCCCCAACGTTCGATGCAGTGCACGTATGACGAGCCGGCCGACGTGATGTACATAAACTTTGAGCCGGGAGTCGAGGCGACCGACAGCGAGCTTGGCCCCGATGACATCATCGTGCGGTATCGGGGTGACGAGGTGATCGGCCTGACCATCCTGCATGCTAGCCGCCGCAGTCGGGTGAACGGCAAATAGGAGCCGTAAAAGGGGACGCAGCGCGAGGCTGCGGATGATCGGGCAGCATCTCGTGCAACCTACTCCGCCGCGCTGCCGATGATGCCCCGGTCTCCGTCAATTGACCGGCTGGGGTTGCGGACGAGCTTGCCGTTGCGTCTGTGCGTCGGTTGGTTTCGGCGTGACGGGCGGGCCAAATTCCCGCTCGAGCAGGGCGGCATGTTCGCGGACGATCGATCCATGGTCCGCTGCCTCCGCGACGTTGTGATATTCCGACGGATCCGCATCGTGGTCGTAGAGCTCGCGCGAGCCATCCGACCGCTCGGTGTACCGCCACCGGGCCGTGCGAACCGTGCGGCCGTTGCCCCACCGGCAGAAAGCCGCCGGCTTGCCCGCGGCCGTCGGGTTGGCCAGGAGTGGCACGACACTCCGCCCGTCGAGCGACGGAGGAGCCGTGATCGCCGCAAGGTCGCAGAACGTGGGAAACAGATCGATGAGTTCCACGATGCCGTCGGCACGGGCAGCTGTGGCTGACCCTGGCGACCGCACGATGAGCGGCACCCGCATCACCTGCTCATCGATCGAATGCTTGCACCACTGGCCCCGCCAGCCGAGGTGGTAGCCATGGTCGGCGGTGAACACGATCACCGTGTTATCGGCCAGCCCTTTCGCGTCGAGAGCCTTGAGCAGCCGTCCGATCTGCTCATCAAGCATCGTCACGGCGGCGTAGTAGCCGCGGGTGGCCTCACGCTGTACCTTTTCGCTCAACGCCAAGCCGGGCTCCTGGAGCAGCGATTTCGGCGGCAGGGGCGACGCGTCGGCCGGAAGGTGTTCGAGCGTGAACTTCGCCGGATCGTGGGCGTCGGATGCGGCCCGCGTCGAATCCAACGGCCCGTGCGGCGTATGGAAGCCGACCGCCGCGAAGAACGGCTTCGAGGCGTCGCGTTCCGTATCGAGAAACTGGATCGCCCGCTCGGTGACGGCCCAGTCGTGCAGTTGGTCGGCCGACTCGGCTGTTCCGACGAGTGTGATAGCGCGATTGAGTCTGCTGCCGTCGGGCTGCGGCAGGTCTTCGTGGAGCCTTGTCCGCGGACCGAGTGGTCGTGGTGTCTTGACGTCGGCCCTGTTGTGGCGGATATCCCAGGCCCGGGGGTCGGTGTAGTCGTCGGTATGGTCGATCTTTCCGACGGAAAACGTCTGGTAGCCGTGTTCACGGAACCAGCGGCCAAACGTCATCAGTTCCGGGTTGTCGAGGAACGAGTTGGAGTGGGCGTGGCGGTTGTCGAGCCCCAGCATGAACGACGTGCGGCTGGGCGTGCAGACGGCGCCCTGGCAGTAGGCATGGGTGAACACCACACCCTCGGCCGCAAGCCGGTCGAGGTTGGGCGTGATCGCGTCCCTGTCGCCATAGCAGCCCAGCCGTGTGGCGAGGTCGTCGGCCACGAGGAACAGAATGTTCAGTCGCTTCGCCGGCGGCTGCTGCTCGGCGGGGAGTTCCGCTGGCGTCAGGCCGCACGAAAAGATGCCAAGCCCGCAGAGGATCCGCATCGCGGCCGAAGCCTGCCAGGAACGTTTGCTCATGGTGTTCCTTGATCGTGCTCTCGCGTGCTTTCGATGGAGAGCGTGTGGGCTCGGTGACTGCGGAAGTGTGACGGGCCGGAATGAGCGGGCTCGCCGACGGAAGTAGACACTTTTGGGCCTGTCGTTCCCGTTGTGGATAAAATT
>CAYSPN010000387.1:0-4206 GCA_964432895.1 uncultured Candidatus Kuenenia sp. | reverse complement strand
TGAGAGATGGCTTTTCCACAGCCAGCTAGCAACACTTCCATGCTCGAAGGTCGCGAAATCATCCTGGGCGTGTCGGGCGGCATCGCGGCCTACAAGGCGGCGGCGCTGACGAGCCTGCTCGTGCAGCAGGGCGCAGGCGTGACGGCGGTGCTCACCCGCAACGCGCGGCGGTTCGTCGGGGCGGCCACGTTTGCGGCGCTCACGGCGCGGCCGGTCGCCACGCGGAGTTTCGATCCCAGCGTGCATCCGCTCGGGGGCCACATCGAACTGGCGGCCCGGGCCGATCTGGTCGTCGTGGCACCGGCCTCAGCCGATCTCCTGGCCAAGGTGGCGGGTGGCCTGGCTGACGACCTGCTGACCACCCTCCTGCTCTGTGCCGAGTGTCCCGTCGTGATGGCACCGGCGATGAATTCGGCCATGTGGGCCAAGCCATCTGTGCAGCGGAACGTGCGGCAGATCGCCGCCGACGGCGTGCAGATCATCCAGCCAGGCACGGGCTGGCTCTCCTGCCGCCAGCAGGGCGCCGGGCGGATGGCCGAGCCGGAGGAGATCGCGGGCGTGATCCGTGAACTGCTCGCCGGAATCCCTGGGAAACGCCCCTCCTGATCTGGTCCGGGACGGATAGCGATGGCACGAATCCTGCTCACCGCTGGCCCGACGCGGGCCTACATCGACGAGGTGCGATATCTCACCAACGCCTCGAGTGGCCGCATGGCCCGTGCGATCGCCCAAGCGGCCCTGACCCGCGGCCACGAGGTGACGATCATCAGCGGGCCGGTGGCGGTACGCTATCCGACTCGGGCCCGGGTGATTCCGGTGGTCACCACGGCGGAGATGCTGGCAGCAGCGATCGCGGAACTTCCCCGGGCCGACGGCGTGATCGCGGCAGCAGCCCCCTGCGACTTCGAGCCCGACCGGCCGGTGGCGGGAAAGATTCCCCGCAATGCCGGCGGCCTGTCGCTGAAACTACGCGCCACCACCGACGTCATCGCCACGCTGGCAGCCCGCGTCAAGCGGCAGCCGTCCGGCAGACGACGGGCCCCCTGGTGCGTCGCCTTCGCCCTGGAACCGGGCGCCGACAAAGTGCGGGCCTGCGCCAAGGTCACGGCCAAGCAGTGCGACCTGATCGTGGTCAACGATCTGGCCGCCCTTGAATCGACGAAAAACGCCGTGGCGGTCTACGACTCCGATCACGAACTCGTGGGCGAAAAACGGGGGACCAAGCCGGCCGTAGCCACCTGGCTGATCCGCCTGATCGAAACGCGGCTGATGGGGACCTGACCGCGATGTGGAGGAATTCGCCTCCGCCCGCTATAAAAAGCCCCCTCGCGTACCCTCTAGGTTCTTCTCATGATCAAAGTCGCTGTCCTCGGCGCCACCGGCTACACGGCTCTCGAAGCCATCAAGATCCTCCTACGGCATCCGCAGGCGGAGATTGTCGCCGTCACGAGCCGGCAGGAGGGCAACACGCCGGTGTCGAGCGTGCATCCGAGCCTCGTGGGCCGGCTCGATCTGCCGCTCGAGGACCTCACGCCGGAGCAGGTGGGCAGCCGGGCCGAGTGCGTGTTCAGCTGCCTGCCCCACTGTGCCAGCGCCGAGATCATCCCGAAGGTACTGGCCGCAGGCGCGAAGGTGATCGACTTCAGCGCCGACTACCGGCTCGACGATGCCGTCACCTACCTGGAATGGTATGGCCATGAACACCCCGACGCGGGCCGGCTTGGCCAGACGGTCTACGGCCTCCCGGAGCTGTTTCGCGACCGGATCAAAGGGCAGTCGCTCGTCGCCAATCCCGGCTGCTACGCGACGTCGGCGATCGTGCCGCTGGCGCCGCTGCTGAAGAGCGGCCTGTTCGAGACCGACGACATCATCATCGACTCCAAGAGCGGCGTGAGCGGCGCGGGCCGGTCGCCCAAGCTGATGACGCATTTCCCTGAGTGTAACGAGAGTATGTCGGCCTACAACGTCGGCCGGCACCGCCACACGCCGGAGATCGAACAGATCATCAACCGGCACGCGGCAACGATGCCCAGCGTCATCTTTACGCCCCAGCTCGCCCCGATGGACCGTGGCATCCTCTCCACGATCTACATCCGGCCGAAGGCTCCCATCGGAGAGCAGGACGTGATGCAGATGCTGCGCGATGCGTACGCGGGCGAGCGGTTCGTGCGGATCGTGGATCACCTGCCCGGCACGAAGGACACCGTCGATACCAATTTCATCGACATCACGGCCCGCGTCGTTCGCGGCCGCGTGCTCCTGATCAGCTGCGAGGACAACCTCGTCAAAGGTGCGGCGGGCGCCGCGGTCCAGAATTTCAACGTCCTTTATGACCTCCCCGAAACCACGGGGCTCCTGTAAACACGCCGGTAATGCCATCCTGGCGGACGAGCGGAATCATCAGAGAGACAAACCATGGCCATCGCTGAAACACCGGTTCGCCTGCCGATTCCTCCCCTGCCCCAGGGATTCCGCGCCGCCGGCACCCATGCTGGGCTGAAACGGAACCCCACCCGCGAGGACATCTCGCTGATCGTGTCGGACCGCGACGCCACGGCAGCGGGCGTCTACACGACGAACCTCGTCTTTGCGGCGCCGGTGGCCTTCGACCGAAGCCGCACGCCGGGCGAGGGTTTCCGCGTGATCGCCATCAATTCCGGCAACGCCAACGCCTGCACGGGCCGGCGCGGCCTCGACGATGCGCGGGCAATGGCCGCCGCTGCCGCCAAGGCCGTGGGCGTGGACGAGGCTGGTGCCCTCGTGCTCTCAACCGGCATCATCGGAGAGTTCCTGCCGCTGGAAAGAATCCGGGCCGGCATCGACACGGTCGCCGCGAAGCTCGGCAGCGACGCCGATTCGGCCGTCACCGCGGCCCGCGGCATGATGACGACCGACACGCGTCCCAAGCTCTCCGGCTCGTCGTTCACCGTGGATGGCCACCACTACACCCTCTTCGGCATGGCCAAGGGAGCGGCGATGATCGGCCCGCGTATGGCCACGATGCTCGGCGTGATCCTCACCGATGCGCCGGTCGGGGCGGCCGACGCCCAGCGGCTCCTCAGGGAGGCTGCCGAGCAGACGTTCAACTGCGTGAGCGTGGACGGCCACACGAGCACCAATGACACCGTGCTCCTGCTGGCCAACGGGGCGGCGGGTGGAAAACCGCTTGCGGGGAAGGGGCTCGACGCCTTCGCGAAGGCGCTCTCCGACGCCTGTGAAACGCTGGCCCGCGAAATCGCCGATGACGGCGAGGGAGCGACGCACGTCCTGCGAATCGAGGTCAGCGGGTGTCGGTCCCGCGACGACGCGAGGCAGCTCGCCAGGAGCGTGGCCGACAGCCCCCTGGTGAAGACGGCGATCTGCGGCGCCGACCCCAACTGGGGTCGGATTGTCTCCGCGGCCGGCTACGCCGGCGTGAAATTCGACCCCGAAAAGCTCGTGCTCCGGCTCAACGGCATCCTGCTCTTCCGAGACGGGGCTCCGGTCGCCTTCGACGGCGGAGCCGTTTCAGCGTCGATCCAGGCCTCCCGGGAAACTCTGATCGAGCTCGATTTTGGCTCCGGTCCGGGCTCGATTCGGTTCTATTCCAGCGATTTGACGGCTGAATACGTCCGGCTCAACGCCGACTACCACACCTGACCGCCGAGGCAAAGGTTCCTGGGCCTGGAAAGCGTATAGTTTGTGGTACAGGTCCCGTGGCTTGACGCCGCCGGTCCAAAACTGTTTCCTCTGGCTACGGGAGTCTGCGTTTCTGGCTACCCGTTTTGGCCGTCCCTCCTGCCCTTCGTCGAAGATCTTCCGCCCATGCTGATCCCGCCGCTCACCATCGACACTGTCCCGACTTCTTGCCCGCCTTCTTGGCCCGCCGGCCTCTTTCCGACCCCTGCGGACGGCCTGCTGCTGCCGGCACTCGCCCTACCGGCTGGTCTGCGCGGAGCGAGCCACATCGAGTGCGCCGATGACCCCGAAGATGACGAGGAAGATCTCGGCGACGAGGAGGATCTGGCGGGTGCCCAGCCAGCCGCCGATGAGGAATCCAGCTTCGACGATTTCGACGATGAGTTTGATGACGACTTCGAGGAGGAGGAGAACGATCCCGACTGGGATCATCCCGACGACTCCGCGCCCGAGGCTCCTCCGCCCGGCAAGGGCGGCGGCCGTAAGAAGTGAGCAGTGAACCACGGCAGATGGCTTCCCGCGAGACCG
>CAYSPN010000386.1:0-6625 GCA_964432895.1 uncultured Candidatus Kuenenia sp. | reverse complement strand
TTTCGGCGAGATGTCGCTCATGACCGGTGCCCCGCGGTCGGCCACGGTTGCCGCCCTCGTCGAAACCCGGCTGCTGGAGGTAGGCAAGGAGTCGTTTCGGAGGCTTCTCGCCGCCCAACCCAACCTTGTGGAACAGCTCGGCGCCGCGCTGCAACTGCGGCAGAGCGAGCGGGCCCAGGCCATGGCATCGGTCGATCGGGCCAGCCCGGAGTCGCAGGACATCTTCCAGCGGATCCGTGATTTTTTTGCCATGTGAGCCTCGCGGTCGTCAGTTATTCTCTTCGGCCAGCCACCAGCGACCGCCAACGAAAACCATCGACCTTATGCGTATCGAACTGCTGAATTCGTCCACTCCTCCATCTGACCTGCAGTTTCTCGTTTCGTTTCTTATCAACGACGAGGTTGCGATCGACGCCGGGGCGATCGGGCTCCTGGCCGACCTGCGTCGGCAGCGGCAGGTGAGGCACGTCTTCATCACCCACGAACACTTGGACCACATCGCCACGCTGCCGATTTTTCTCGAGAATGTCTACGACCCGGGGCCGGAATGCGTGGAGGTGCTGGCGTCGCGAGAGGTGCTTGGCTTTCTCCATGGCGACATGTTCAACGGTCGGGTATGGCCCGATTTCATCGACTTGTCGCGGCCCAGCGATGCCTTCGTGAGAACGACGGCGATCGAACTGCTGCAGCCGATCACTCGCGCCGGCCTTACCATCACGCCGCTTCCGGTGTCGCACGGCGTGGAGACCATGGGGCTGGTCGTCGATGACGGCCAGTCCGCGGTGGCCTTCCCCTCCGACACCGGTCCTACCGAATGCTTCTGGGAGCAACTCGCCTCGCTCGACCGGCTTACGGCCGTGTTTCTGGAGGCGAGCTTCCCGCGGTCGCTCGCCGATCTGGCCACGATCACCGGACACCTCAGCACCGCCACCTTCGCCGATGAGATCGGGAAGTTGCCGCGGCAGGTCCGCTGGATCGTGGTGCACCGCAAGGCTCGGTATGCGGCCCAGATCGCGAGCGAACTCGAGAGTCTGGGGCTGACCAACGTGGAGTTGGTCCGGCCCGGCCACGTCTACGAACTGTAGCGGTTGGAGAAGACCGTAGATGAACTGACGCATCGCTGGAGGCGATGCCCGTCGGCCATGGGAATCCTTGGCATTCCCACCGGCCGACCGAGTGGAAAAAGGTCATGGATGACTTTTTCCACGGCTCATTCAGACCGTGGTCTTTTGCCGGGAGACCTTCCGCCGCTCGTGCTCGGAGAGCAGGATCTTGCGGAGGCGGATGACGGCCGGCGTGACTTCCACCAGTTCGTCCTCCTCGATGTATTCGAGCGCCTCCTCCAGTGACATCCGCCGGGGAGGCTTCAAGAGGATGTTGCGGTCGCTGCCGCTGGCCCGCATGTTCGTGAGCTTCTTCTCCTTCGTGGGATTGACGACCATGTCGTCGCTCCGGGCGTTCTCGCCACAGATCATCCCTTCGTAGACCTCGTCGCCCGGCTCGATGAAGAGGTCGGCCCGCTCCTGAAGACCGTCGAGCCCGAAGGCCACTGCCTTGCCGGGCAGCATCGACACGAGCACACCGTTGGCCCGCCCCGACACATCCCCTTCGAGTTCGCGCCAGGCTTCGAAGCGGTGGTGCATGATGGCCGTGCCCTGCGTGGCGTTGAGCACGCGGGTGCGGAGGCCGATCAGTCCCCGGGCGGGAATCGAGAAAACGGCGTGGGCAAACTCACCGCGTGAGCCCATGTGCACAAGCTGGCCGCGGCGTGAGCCGGTGAGTTCCATCACCGGGCCGAGCTTGTCGTGCGGCACCTCGACGACGAGGGTCTCAAAGGGCTCGAGCGTCTTATTGTCCTCCTTGCGAAGGATGACGCGGGGCTTGCCGACGGATAGCTCATAGCCCTCGCGTCGCATCGTCTCGATCAGCACGGAGAGATGCAGCAGGCCGCGGCCCGAGACGGAGAACTGCTCCGAGCCCTCGATTGGATCGACCCGCAGGGCGACGTTTCGTTCCAGCTCCTTCGCGAGCCGGTCGCGGAGATGCCGGGTGGTGAGGAACTTGCCCGACTTCCCCACCAGCGGCGAGGTGTTGATCCCAAAGACCATGCTGAGGGTCGGCTCGTCAACCGAAAGCCGCGGCAGTGGCCGTGGGTCTTCCGCGGAGCAGATCGTGTCACCGATTTCCACGTCTTCGATTCCGCTGACGGCGGCGATGTCGCCGGCGGTCGCCTCCTCGACGTCGACGCGGCCCAGTTTGTCGAACACCTGCAGACCCAGCACTTTCGCATTCACCAGGCCGGCAGCGGCGGTCGATCGCATGACGGAAGCACCCTTGGTGAGCTTGCCCGACTCGATCCTGCCGATGGCGATCCGGCCCACGTAGTCGGACCAGCCGAGCGTGGTCACAAGCATCCGCAAGGGAGCGTCTCTATCCACGGCCGGACCTGGGATCTTCTCGAGGACGAGGTCGAGGAGCGCCTCCATCGTGCCTTCCCGCACGGCCGGATCGTGCGACGCGAAGCCGTGACGGCTCGAGGCGTAGACGAACGGAAAGTCGGCGAGGTCGTCGTCGGCGCCCAGTTCGAGGAACAGCCCGAGGATCTCGTCGAGCACCTCAAGCGGTCGGGCGTCGGGGCGGTCGATCTTGTTGACCACCACGACTGGGCGGAGCCGGCTCTCCAGAGCCTTGCCGAGCACGAAGCGGGTCTGCGGCATCGGGCCTTCAGCTGCATCAACGAGCACCAAAGCGCCGTCCGCCATGCGGAGCACCCGCTCCACCTCGCCGCCGAAGTCGGCGTGGCCAGGCGTGTCGATGAGATTGATCTTCACTCCCTTCCATTCAACGGCGATGTTCTTGGCGAGGATCGTGATGCCACGCTCCTTTTCCAAGTCGTTGGAGTCGAGAATCCGCTCCCCGGAAAGCTGGCTGGCCCGGAACTGCCCACTCTGGCGGAGGAGACAATCGACGAGCGTGGTCTTGCCATGGTCGACGTGGGCGATGATGGCGACATTACGAATGTCGCTGCGGCGGTAGCCGTCGGCGGCGGGCAGGCCGTGGGAGGGAGACGCAGGGACGCTGGCAGAAGACATGGAGAATCCGGTGCTTGGAGGGCGGGGATGAGCGGGGAGGGTGGCAGCCGCGAAGTCTGCAGGCGGCTGCCAAGGGGGAAAAAGCCGATTATTCAGCATCGCCGCAGTGTTGCATAGAGGCGATGAATCAATGTGGCGGGCGTGTCGCCGGCAGAGGCCACCTCGAAGGCCGCCCGCAGCGGCGGCTGAACCGATCGATCCGCAAGAGCCCGGGCCGCCAGGGCGGCCTGTTCCCCGGCCTGGGCTCCGAGAAATACGGCCACGAGTTCGTCGCCACCGAGTCGGGCGAGCACGATTGCGGAGCCTGCGGCCTGCCGCAGCCGTTCGGCAGCGGCATGAAGCACCGCATCGCCAGTCAGGAAGCCATCCCGTTCGTTGACCGCCTTCAGGCCGACGATGTCCAGGATCGTGATGGCCATCAACTGCCGGGCCTCCCCTCCCGCCTTCGGACCGTCAGCGGTTCCGCAGTGTTTGGCGAGGGTGGCTTCGAGTATGCCCCGCGGTGCGAGACCGGTGACGTGGTCGTTCATGAATGCCCACAAGGCTGTGGGGAAGCCAGCGGGGGCTTGAGGAGGAAATGGAGACGAAGGGGATCGAACCCTCAACCCCCGCCTTGCAAAGGCGGTGCTCTCCCAATTGAGCTACGTCCCCGGTTTTACGGCAAGACTCGGCATCATGCCGACCTTGCCTTGGCGACCGCAGGTCGCTGGTGCTGCGCCCGGCATCGTGCCGGGCAGTGTGTGGGTTGACATCGACCTCCGCGGCGGGACCGCGGACTCAGCTTCCGCGGCGGGACCGCGGACTCACCAATGCGCGCGCCAAGATTCGAACTTGGGACCTCTACCTTATCAGGGTAGCGCTCTAACCAACTGAGCTACGCGCGCCAGGCCGTCCCGCCGGACTCATCGAATCCGCGGGAGACCCAAAGTGTAGATGCACGCGGGGCGTTTTCAAAGGGGGCAAGTCCGCTGCGGCGGGGGCTGTTGCAGCTGAAAAATGGGGCAGGCGCAACGCGGCGTTCTCGTTACGTTGTGCGGACACTCCAACCAGAGAGGAACGTGATCATGTCGAGGATCCGAGTTGTTGCCGCCAAGGCGCCGTTTTTCCGTGGTTTTCTGCCAGGCATGGTGTCTGGATGCCTGGGGCTTGTGAGCCTCTCGGCCGCCGTCGAGGCGGCCGGCCCCACGGTGGAATACGCCCTCGGCCTGCGTCCTAGCCAGAAGGACGTCGACTATGACCGTCCCGAGGGAGATGCCGCCAAGAATGCCACCATCAAGACGGAGAAGGCGGGGGGCGCGTCGGCATTTGTCGTCCGTGGGGCGACCGGCGAGATTCTGCGGGTCTTCGCCGATACCAACGCCGACCGGGTGGTCGATCGCTGGAGCTATTACAAAGACGGCATCGAGGTGTTTCGTGACATCGATTCCAACCATAACGCCAAGGTCGACCAGTCGCGTTGGCTCAATTCCGCGGGCAGTCGGTGGGGCGTTGATGAGGACGAAAATGGCGTGATCGATGCCTGGAAGGCGATCTCTGCGGAGGAGGTGTGCCGAGAACTCGTCGAGGCCATCAAGTCACGGGATGCGGCGGCCTTCCAGCGGCTGTTGCCAACGAAGGCCGATCTGGAGGCGGCGGGCTTCGAGGGGCAGCGACTGGCCGAACTGCTCGACCGCGTGGCTGCGGCTCCGGCCGAATTTGCCCGCCTCGCCGCTGCGCAGAAGCAGTTTGGCCCGGAGTCGAAGTGGAGCACCATGATGACTCCCCAGCCCGCAGGCACGCTGCCGGCCGGGAGCGACGGCGTGGCCCGGGACGTGCTCGCCTACGACAACGTGATGGCCATCGTCGAAAGCGGGGCCAAAAATGGTCAGGTCTTCGTCGGATCGCTGGTGCGTTGCGGTGATGCGTGGCGGCCGGTGGCAGCGCCGCAGGTGTCGGGTGAACAGGGCGACATGGCCGAGGCAGTGGGCTTTTTCACGCCCAAGGTTGGGGCTGGCCAGCAGTCTGATGGCGGCCCTCAGTCGAGTGAAAAGCTCAAGCCCCTGCTGGGCAGGCTGCGTGATCTGGAGACGAAACTCGCGGCCGCCGACGCCGACGGCCGCAAGAAACTGACAGAGGAACAGGTGGCGATCCTCGGTCAGGTTGTGGAGTCTGCAGACGCCTCCGAGCGGCCGTTCTGGGTGAAGCAATACGCCGAGACGTTGGCGGCCGGTGTGCAGGACGGTTCGCTCGCCGATGGCCCCACGAAGTTGGAACAGTTGGCCACGGCCGTGGCGGCCGATGAGTCGTTGGCCGGGTTTGTCATGTTCCGCCTGGCGCAGGCCAGATATGCAGCCAACATGCAGCAGCCGGGCGTCGACGTCGACAAAGTGCAGGCCGCCTGGCTCGAGGAATTGCAGGCCTTTGTGGCCAAGCATCCCACCTCGCCCGATGCGGCCGAGGCGATGCTGCAGATGGGCATTGCCGATGAGTTCTCCGGCAAGGAGCGGGAGGCGCTCGAGCGGTATGCCGCCATCGTCAAGGCTTTTCCGGAATCCGTTCCCGCCCGCAAGGCCCGTGGGGCGGCGCGGCGGCTGGAGAGCGTAGGCAAGCCGCTGTCGCTCTCGGGCGTGTCGCTCGACGGCAGGCAGGTGTCGCTCGAATCGCTTCGTGGCACTCCCGTGCTGGTGCACTACTGGGCCACTTGGTGCGAGCCGTGCAAGGTGGACATGGCGCAGATTCGGGAGTTGGTGGCGAAGTATGGGCCAAAGAAGTTTGCGGTCGTCGGGATCGCGCTCGATTCCGACAAGCCGCAGCTGGAGAAGTTCCTGAAGTCGAAGCCGATCGCGTGGCCGCAGCTCCACGAGGCGGGTGGCCTCGACGGTCGGCTGGCCGAGGAACTTGGGGTGTTGACGCTGCCAACGATGATTCTGCTCGATGCTGAGGGAAAGGTCGTGGACCGCAGCGTGGTGATCACCGAGCTGGAGAAGAAGGTCGATGCGTTGCTCGAGGGGAAGTGACCGTGGTCTGACCCAAGCGGAAAACTGGCTTTGCGGGCCCGGTGGTCTGTTCGCTAATGTCCGTCCATGATGCTCCTTGCCATCGCCGTCAACCCGCTGCTATGCACGCTGGGTCTCGTTCAGGTGCTCGGGATCGTTGCCGCCGCCTCGGCCAGATTGGCCGAAGGCACACGGTATGAACGGGGCGGTCAGTGGGTCTGCCTGCTGTCGCTCGTCGTCGTGGGAGCCTTGTGCGGCTGGAGCCTGCAGTTTGGTCCGGGCGCAAGCGCCGCGTGTGCCGTGACGCTGACGCTCATGACGCTGATCGCCATTATTGATTTTCAGTGACGCAAGCCAGTCTTCAGGGGTGCCCGTGAGTCGAGGCGCTGAGTCGGGACGTTGAGTCGGGACGTTGAGTCGGGACGTTGAGTCGGGACGTTGAGTCGGGACGTTGAGTCGGGACGTTGAGTCGGGACGCCGTCGACGAACGCTTGCCTGGCTTGCCTGGCCTGCGCGGTCTCGCTGGTGTGACCGGCGTTTTCGTTGGCGGCGGAAAAA
>CAYSPN010000385.1:0-1609 GCA_964432895.1 uncultured Candidatus Kuenenia sp. | reverse complement strand
CGGTAGTGTGCCGGGTCCGCTTTCGGAACGGGCGACGGCGGTGCGATCGAGCGTGGCCGCCGATCTGGGGCTGGTCGTGCCGTCGGTGGCGATGCGGGACAACCTCTCGCTGCCCGACCGCTGCTACCGCGTGGTGATTGCGGGTGACATCGTCGCCGAGGCGGAGATCCCCGCCGGGAAGATGCTCGCGGTGCCTCCTGTCGGTGAGATGGTTGACGAGCAGATAGGCTCACGTGGTGTCGACGCCACCGACACGCCTGCCATCGATCCCCTGACCGGTCGTCGCGGAACATGGGTGGGCCATGCCCAGGCGGAGACGGCCCGTCGTCGCGGCGCGGCCGTGCACGGTGAGGCCGACTGCATCGCCCGGGCCGTCGAGGCGGCAATCCGTCGCCATGGCGACCGGTTGCTCTCCCGGGATGCGGTAGCCCGATTGATCGAATCGCTTCGTGCCGCGCAGCCTGCGGTCGTCGACCAGGTGGTGCCGGATGTGCTGACGATCGCCCGCATCCATCGGACCATGCAATGCCTGCTTCGTGACGGCGTGCCGATCCGGCCGCTCGCGGAACTGCTCGAGATCATGGCCGATCACGCTGCCGAGGCTTCCGACCCGGCGCACTTGGCCGAAATCGTCAGGCGGTCGCTCGCCCGCTCGATCTGTCGCCGGGCGCGTGATCCGCGGGGCCGGCTCGTGGCGGTGCGGTTGGAGGAGCCGGCAATCGATGCCGCCATTGGCGCCGCCGGTCGGCCGCCGGCCCAACTCATGGCGGAATTGCGGCGTGCCGTCCGTCCGGTGGTGGAGCGGGGGGCGCGGCCGGTGATCGTCGTGCCTGGTGGCGTCAGGCTGCGGGTTCGCGAGGCGCTCGCTCGTCATCTGCCCGACGTGCAGGTTTTGGCCGCCGAGGAACTGGCGGACGAGGATCGCGTCGAGGTCTTTGCCAGCGTGGGAGGTGGTGAGGTGTTGCGGGCGGCGTGACGGCCGCTCGGTGCGCCGCCGGCCAGCCGGGCGGAATGGGCTGGCTGGAGGGCCGCCGGAAAAAACATTCAACAGGAAAAGAGTCAGGGAGGCGACGTCCACTGGTCGATGACGATCAGTTGGTCAGAGCCGGTCGATAGCGGAAGCAGTGAAGAAGCGAGTGCGGTTTGCCGGGATGCACCAGGATGGTGCGTGTCCGGCGTGGTGAGAAGAAGGTCTCGGCATGGCGGAAACGCCACACCGCGACCCTGCATGCAATGCCCTTTCAAGGAGGATGTCGTGGCGAACTATGCGTCTCAGCCGTCTGCCGAGGAGATGCTCGAAATCTGGAAGACCTTCAAGGCCGACCAGTCGAACGAGCAGCTTCGGAATCGGCTCATCGAAATCTATCTGCCGCTGGTCAAATACAACGGCGAGCGCATCTGGTCACGCCTGCCCGATGGCGTCGAACTCGACGATCTCGTCTCTGCGGGCACGTTTGGCCTGATGGATGCGATCGATGCCTTCGACATGTCGCGGGGCGTGAAGTTCGAGACCTACTGCGTGCCGCGAATCCGCGGGGCGATGCTCGACGAACTGCGGACCATGGACTGGGTGCCCCGTCTGGTGCGGTCGAAGGCCAGCAAGCTCAAC
>CAYSPN010000384.1:0-2668 GCA_964432895.1 uncultured Candidatus Kuenenia sp. | reverse complement strand
CTCGAGTTGCTTTGAGCGGACCGGGTGTTGCAGCTTCTTGACCGCCTTCGCCTCGATCTGCCGCACACGCTCCCGCGTCACCCGGAAGATCCGGCCCACCTCTTCAAGCGTGTAGGTGTAGCCGTCGGTGAGGCCGTAGCGCAGCCGGATGATTTCCCGTTCACGGTAGGTGAGGGTTTTCAGCAGCGAGTCGAGCCGGTCCTTGAGCAGCCCATGCGTGGCGGAATGCGTCGGGCTTACGGTGCTCGAGTCCTCCACGAATTCGCTGAAGCTGGCGTCTTCGCTCTCTCCCACGGGGCGGTCGAGGCTCATCGGCTGCCGGCCCATGTCGAGCACCCGGCGTGCCTCCTCGATCGCCACGCCCGCGGCCTGCGCGATCTCCTCCGATGTCGGCTCGCGGCCGAGTTCGTGGAGCAGTTTCTTCGCGGTGGTCCGCAGCTTCGAGAGCACGTCGATCATGTGCACCGGAATGCGGATCGTCCGTGCCTGATCGGCGATGGCCCGCGTGATCGCCTGGCGAATCCACCAGGTCGCGTAGGTCGAGAACTTGAAGCCGCGGCGGTATTCGTACTTGTCCACCGCCCGCATCAGGCCCGTGTTGCCCTCCTGGATGAGATCCAGGAAGCTCAGGCCGCGATTGCGGTATTTCTTGGCGATCGACACGACCAGTCGCAGGTTGGCTGCCGAGAGGTTTCGCTTGGCGGCCTCGTATTCCGCCTTCAGCCGGGCGAACATGTCGACCCGCCGACGGAGCGAACGCGGGCTCTCGAGCGTCGTGATCATCAGGTCGCGGAGTTCCTTCCGCATGTCGGCCCGGTCGTCGCGGGACATGTCTCCCGAGTCCATCAGCCGCAGGTTCCGCTGGAGATCGTCCATGCGGCCAGACATGCCCCGAAGCAGCTTCACCAGCGGCTGAACGCGGCGCGTTCGCAGGCTCAACTCCTCGACGAGCATCAACGACTTGCCACGGCTGCGGCGAAACCGCAGCCGGGCGGCGCGGGCCGCCTCGGGCGACGTTTTCCGGCTGATGAGCAGGCGGAAGTCGGCCTTGTCCTGCTCGATCAGGTATTCGAGCGTCTGGAGATTGTGGGGCATCCGCGACTGGATCTGCTCCTTCGTCAGCCGTTCCGTCAACGAAACCTTGATCGTGCGATCGAACGGCAGCTTTCCCTCGTGCACTCGGCGGAGCGTCTCCACCGTGGCCTGCATCGAATAGGAACAGCCAAGGATCGCACGACGGAACCGCTTGCGGGTGACCTCGATCTTCTTGGCCAGCGAGATTTCCTCGGCCCGCGTGAGCAGCGGGATCTCGGCCATCTGGGCCAGGTACATCCGAATCGGATCGTTACCGGCATTCGATGGCGCCGTCGTGATCGCCTCGTCACGACGCGGCTGCTGGGCCTTCGGCTTGGCGGCCTTCACCGTTGTTGCGGCAACCTGCTCGCCAGGCTCGGGCGCGGTATCGACCAGTTCGATCCCCTGTTCCTCGAGCGCGACTAGCAGGCTGTCGATCTTTTCCGGGTCGACGGCTTCATCGGGAAGGTAGGAGTTGACTTGGTCAAAGGTGAGATATCCCTGCGCCTTGCCGGCCACGATCAGCGCCGTCAGATCGGCGTCGGCGTGCGCGGTAGACCCGGAGAGCGGCGCGGCAGGCTCCACTGCCGCATCAGGCCGGACATCGGGGTCGGTGCCGGCGTGGGCCGGACGGGAGGTGTTTTCAGGTTGGGACATCGACAGGGTGCTCACAGATCGACGCATCAGTGGGTTCTCCTTCACCATCGTACCGTCACCTCGCGCACCGCCCCCCGACCTGTCGGGAAACAAGGTTCCCGGCGAGGCCGATTGCAGCGACGAGACGGGCACCTTCACCCATCCTTGGGTTCGGTCATGCCCTCATCAACATCAGTCATGCCTTGAACAGCCCGCCGTTGGGCGACGAGCTGCTCCAAAAGAGCCGCCTCCGAGCCGGGATCCAGCCGGGAGGTTTTCAGTGTACGTGCGCTACGATGCGCCTGCCGCTGGGCCGAGCGGCGTCGCAGAGCATCTTCAAGGTGGTGGACGCGTTCCTTGGGATCAAGCGGCGTTCGCGCGGCGGAAGTTTCGTCGACAGCCACCAGCAGACTCTGCACCGCCGGATCATGGATCTCGAGCAGGAGCCCTGCCAAAGCGATCTCCCGGCCCTCGGCGTGCAGCCGGCGGGCGGCTTCCAGGACGGCACGGCACTCCTGGGTTTCGAGTTCCGCCGATTGCACCTCGCGGACGATCAGCCCTGCGCCATCCGGCACGCCGACGAGCACCTCGATGACCTCGCGGTCCCAGGCCGGCAGCCGCCGCATGAGGCCGGGGGAGGGGCCCGTGGCCTCTCCTTCGGCGTCGGCGTCAGACCGGGTGGCCGACGTTGCAGCACGCCGGGCGGAAGTGTCTCGCAGCGCGAGCATTCGGGACCGCAGAACCTCGCGGGAAAGGCCGAAGCGACGGGAGAGCCGTCCCACCACCTGATCCTCGCGGAGCCTGGACTGCGACGGCGTGAGCGATGATTGCGGCGACACCTTCGCGAGGGCTGCAAGCACGCTCTCGACGGCGGCCAGCGCCGCGTCATCTCCGGCATCGGGCGCGAGGCTGGCGAGGGCCTCATCGAGCCGGTAATCGAGTGGGTCGCCTGCCGATG
>CAYSPN010000383.1:0-3012 GCA_964432895.1 uncultured Candidatus Kuenenia sp. | reverse complement strand
CCGTCGGGCACGTCGTCGCCGTTGCGGTCGGGCACGAAGAGCAGTCGCGGTGGGCACATCAGCCAGACGCCGCCGAGCCCGACCTCCACGCTCGTCAGTTGCTCGAGGTCGTCGAGAAACACCTTCCGTTCGTCGGCCGTGCCGTTGCCGTCGCGGTCGGCGAAGATGAGCACCCGGTCGCGGAGCCGGGTGTCCATCTTGATCGGACGTTCGGCGTAGGTGTGGTTCTCCGCGATCCAGAGCCGGCCGCGGGGATCCCATGCCATGGCGATCGGGTTTTGCACGTCCGGTTCGGCGGCGAACACGCCGACGCGAAACCCCGCCGGCACGTCCATCGTCGCAGCGGCCTCGGCGGCTGGCAGCGGAATCGCGGCCGTATCTTTTTCACTGTTGAACGGCGCAGGAAAGACTTCGGCTGGGCACCATGCCGGGGCCAGCCAAGAGGCAATTAGCGCTGCTGTCACGAGGGGGCGGAGTGAGGAAATCATGCGGGCACTATAAACCCGCACCGCATTCGAAGGTGAGGGCCGTCACCCCACCAGACCGGCGAGCGTGCCTGTTGCGTCAGAGAATTTCTCCGTTTCGCAGCCCACTTTCTGGGCGAGCGAGAGCAGCAGGTTGGAGAGCGGTGGATGTTTGCCTTCTTCAAAGGCGAGATGCTGACCGAGCTTCACGCCCAGTTTCGAGCCGCCCGCCACGAGCAACGGCAGGTTCTTGGGCGAATGCTCGCCCCCCTTGCCGGAGTTCATGCCGCTGCCGTAGAGCACGACGGTGCGGTCGAGCATCGAGCCGTCGGCCTCGGCTGTCTTCTTGAGCATCCCCATGAACCGGCCGAGCTTCGAGAGGAACGCCTTGTCGATGACGGCGAGTTTGGCCAGCATGCCGGCGTCGCCGCCGTGGTGCGACAGTTCGTGGTGGTTTTCACCGCCCATTCCGAATCCTCCGGCCTCGCGGGACCACTCGAACGTGATCACGCGGGTGGTGTCGGTGAGAAACGAGAGATAGACCAGTTCCAGCATCACGTCGATCCACATCGGCCGGTCGTGTGCGTCGCCCGGCTTGCTCTCCAGTTGCAGACCCTTGTCAGAGACCTGGGGTTTCGGCCTGTCGATCCACTGCTCCAGCCGCTCCACCTGCTTCTCGGTGTCGCGGACACTGGAAAGATACTCATCGAGCTTCTTCTGATCGGTCGTGCCCAGCCTGCGGTGCAGCGACTTGGCATCGCCGCCGATGGCGTCAAGGATCGACCGCCGCTCGGCATAGCGGGCGAGCGTCGCCGCCTTGTCAGCCGCCGACTCGGGCACGAAGAGCCGTTCGAAGAGCCGTCGCGGTGAATTTTCGGCGGGCAGCGGCGTGCCCGTCGCGTCGAACGACAGCGTGTGGCTGTGGCCGGCTGCGCCGGTTCCCGAGCCGTCGGAGAGCTGCAGTGAGGCATACCGCGTGTGCGGGCCGTGCACGGCCGCGACCATTTGATCGATCGACACCGAGTTGGTGTAGTCGGCGCCGGGCTTCGAGGTGAGGTCTGCGCCTGTGAGCCAGGTGTCGGCACCGCTGTGACCGCCCTTGGAATGAGGGTGGCCCATGCCGGTCATGACCGTGAAGTCGTTTCGATGTTCCTCGAGCGCCTTGAGCGTGGGGGAGAGTGTGTAGTTCTCGCCAGAGTCGGCGGGCACCCATTCGATGATGTTCACGCCGTTGGGCACGTAGCAGCAGAGCATCCGCGGTTGAACGGCCTCTGACTTGGGCAGGGCCTCAAAGGTCGACGGCCGGGCCCAGGCCCGCGGTAGCATCGCGTCCAGGAATGGCAGCGTCACGGCCGCACCAGCCGCCCGCAATACGTGTCGCCGTGAGAGTCGTTTGCCTGTGAAACTGTTCATATTGTTGCATCACTCCTGCTTGCCTACTTCACCGCAAAGGCGTCGCTGGCGACGATCGCCTTGACGAGCGCCCGCACCGTCGTGCCGTCCTGTTTCATCGCCGTCACCGCCCCGTCCACCAGTGGCTGGTCGGCGAGGCCGAGCTCTCGGCCCAGTGCGTAGGTCGTGAGGTGGGTGGCGAGCGATTTGAGGAACAGGTCGTCCTGCTTGAGCATTGCCTGCTGGAGGCCGGCCACGCCGACGATCTTCGTGCCGTCGGGCATCTTCGACGAGGCGTCGATCTTCGGATCGTTCTTGTCGATGCGGCCCTTGTAGCCAAAGCCCTCCTGCTCCCGCCACTCGCCCGCGGCGTTGAAGTTTTCGAGGGCGAAGCCGAGGGGATCGATCTTGTTATGGCAGCGGGCGCACTGCGGCAGCTGGCGGTGGATCTCCAGCCGCTGTCGCACCGTGGCCTTGTCGATGCCGGGCACCCTCGGTGAGATCTCACCGGCGTTGGCGACCGGCAGGCCCGGGTCGGTGGCCAGGAGCGTCTTGAGGATCCACGTGCCGCGTTTCACGGGCGAGGTCCGCGTGCCATTGGAGGTGATCGCGAGGATCGATGCCTGCGTCACGATGCCGCCACGGGATACTCCCTTGGGCACGCTCACCTTTCGGAGGGCGTCGCCGCGGACGTTTGGAATGCCGTAAAACCTGCCCAGCCGCTCGTTGATCGTCACGAAGTCGCTCTTGATCATCTGGCGGGCGTCGAGATCCTGCTTGAGAAACTCCCTGAAGTAGGCCTCCGACTCGCCCACGATCGACTGCTCGAGATGCCGGTCATATTGGGGATAGAGGTCGGGCGCCGGTGGATTTGCCCCCACCTCCCGCAGCCCCAGCCACTGCCCGGCGAAGTTTTTCACGAGGGCATCGGCCTTGGGGTCGGCCAGCATCCGATCGACCTGCTCCTGCCGAATCTTTGGGTTGGTGAGTTTGCCGGTGTCGGCGAGCTGCCGCAGTTCGGCGTCGGGCTGGCTCGACCAGAGGAAATAGGACAGCCGTGTGGCCAGTTCGTGATCAGTGAGCGGTTCTGAGAAGTTCCCCGGATGAGCCTCGGCGAGGTAGAGAAAGCTGGGACTCGTGAGCACCGCCGTTAGTG
>CAYSPN010000382.1:0-3995 GCA_964432895.1 uncultured Candidatus Kuenenia sp. | reverse complement strand
AGCACGAACCGTCGCGGCTCGGCGCTGGAGTGATAGACGTCGAACCGCAGGCAGCCGGGCTCCGTGCGGCTCTTCCGCATCGCCTGGGCGAGGTGGTCGCGGATCGTCGGCACATCGGCCGGGTCCTTGGCCAACAGAAGCACGTTCAAGCAGATCATCGCACGCCCTTTTGAGCCACTGGCTTCACAGATGGGGATGACGGAAGACACCGTCGTGAGTGTATCCGCACGGCATCGCCGCTTGCCGTATAACTTGACATATTAATGCCTATTTCAATATGATTTGATGCATGCGCACGACCATTCGGCTCAATGACGACCTGCTCGCACAGGCCAAAGTGGCGGCAGCCCGCAGCGGCCGCACCCTCACCGCCGTCTTCGAGGACGCTCTGCGGCAGTTTCTCTCCCGTGGCAAAAAGCCCGCCGCACGGCAGCCCACCAGGCTCAAGACGTCGGGCCGCGGCGGGCTGCGACCGGGCGTGAGCCTCGACAGTACCGCCGATCTGCTCGACATCATGGACGGCGGCGATGCAGCTGTGTGATGTCAACGTGCTCGTGCATGCGTTTCGCCGCGATGCCGCCGACCATGCGAGTTTTGCGGCATGGTTGCAGGAACGCATCGACGGTGATCTGCCGTTCGGAATTCCCGATCCGGTCACGAGCGGGTTTCTGCGGATCGTGACCCATCCGCGGGTCTTCAAAGAGCCCTCCACGATCGACGAGGCTCTTGCCTTCACGGAACAAGTGCGGGCGAGCCCGTCGCGGATCGACATCGCGCCGGGCAGCCGCCACTGGGAGATTTTTTCACGGCTCTGCAGCACGGGCGGCGTGCGGGGCAACCTCGTGCCTGATGCTTTCCTGGCAGCGATTGCCATCGAGTCTGGCAGTGAATGGATCACGACCGACCGCGACTACGCCCGCTTCCCGGGGCTCCGCTGGCGTCACCCGTTCGCGTAACCCACCCGCACGATCTTTCCGGCAGTGACAACGGTCGAACGCCGGGCGAGTATGCGAAGGTAGGGCGGCACGAAGGCGGCACGGTGGGCGAACGAGCCTGGAGCCGCCGCCGGCTGCGTATGCTCGGGCTCGCAGACATCCTCGATCGTGAAGCCAGCGACGCATATCCCGCCGAGTAATGACGCGAGCGAGTGGATGAACTCCTGCGTGCCCGCCTCGCGAAGCCGCGACGGCGGCTGGGGTGGCAGCGGCTCGCCGGGGGACTGCGGATGCAGCAGTTCATAGCGGCCGCCGGCCCCCGGCTGGATCGACGCCTGCAGGCTCGTCGGCGACTTGTGCTGGCTGACGTAACGGCCGCCGGGCCTGATGACGCGGGCCACTTCCGTGAACACGCGGCGCACGTCGGGCACGTAGCAGGTGCTCACCGGATGGATCACAAGGTCGTAGCGGCCGGCGGCCAGCATCGAGAGGTCGTCCATCGAGCCCTGCAGGATCTCCATGTCGATCCGCCGCTCGCGGGCCACCTGCCGGTCGAGTTCGAGCATGGCTGGCGAGAGATCGACGACGGTCACCTTCGCTCCTGCCGCCGCGTAGAGCGGGCCGTGCTTGCCGCCACCCGCGGCCAGGCAGAGCACCTCGAGTCCATCGAACTGGTCGGGCAGCCAGTTGCGGCCAGCCGTCCCGCCGCTGCCCAGCCACGTGCGTGGGTCGGCGAACGCCTCGTCGGCCGCCGGTCTTGCGAGCGCCGCGCCGCCGCTGGCCAGCCGGTCCCAGGCCCGGGCGTTATGGACCAGCACGGCTTCGCGTTCAGCGTGGTGGTGCATCATAGTGGGAGGAGAATCACGCGCGACGAAGCCAGAGGCGCACAGCGGCCCGCCCGCTCACCCGCGCCGCGTCCTCGGCGCCTGCCTGACGTCGAGCGGGGGCCCCTGCTTCCAGACCTTCGCACGAGCATCGTACACGGCCGGCACGAGCGTCGATTTCCCGGTCTTCGGATGTGCCAGCACCGGCGCCGTGGCAGACAGCCGAAAGACTTCCTTCGTCTCACGGCAGATGTATTCCATCACCGGAATGTCCTCAGCGCGGACACGCGGAGGCCGTGCACCGAGCACCTGCGGCACGAGCAGCCAGGCCGTGATGCCGAAGCCCACGGCGGCAGACCAAAGCCGTGCATCCTTGAACATGCGGATCTCCTTCTTCTTCGTGTCTCTTCGTCGCAGAAACTCATTCGCGGTCGTAGAGGGCGTCTCGGGTCGCTGGATCATCGGCAGCGCCGTCGCAAATATGGCCGAGCCGCTTGAACTCCATGAGGTCAGCCTGAGGCTGAGTCATCCAGTTCGATCCCGGAACCTCGATGGCAAATTTCCACGGGTATGCTTCCACATGGCCATCGAGGAAGGCGACGTTGGCAAAAGACGTGTGCCGAAAATGCACTGTCGGCGAATTCTCGCTCGGACGTGTCAGGCCGCCGAGGTTTTCCCTGAACTGGAGATAGAAGTCGACCTTCGCGCTTTCAGCAAACGCGATCGTCCGCTTCGGCTCCTGGACATCGGCGATGCGGTACTGACGGCAGCCGTTCACGAGGTCCACTGTCGGCCAATTGTCCCAATTCCACTCTGTGCCGATCCCGAGGGCCGGGTTGTAGTCGAACGCCGTCGCCACCCGGCCGAACCGGACGAAATCGACGGCATCGGTCCCGAAGCTCGGACACTGGTATGCCGCGGTGTTCCCCTCCATAAAGGGCGAGAGCGAGCCTCGCTCGAAATCGAGTTGCCGCCCGGGCGGCTGGTTCTCGTCGATCTCACCAAACCAGTAGCGGCTCTTTCCCGGGTAAGGATCCTGGTTGGGATCGGCGATCGTGCCGGCGATCCGGGTCGCATCGTCCACCTTGAGCGGCAGGAGCTTGCCTCCGCTGGCGGACATGTAGTTTTGCAGGGCCAGGCCCAGTTGCCTGAGGTTTCCGGCACAGGCCGTGCGGCGGGCCGCTTCCCTCGCGGCCTGCACGGCCGGCAGCAGGAGCCCCACGAGCACCCCGATGATGGAGACGACGACGAGCAGCTCGACAAGCGTAAAACCGGGCCGGCGCAGTGTGCCGCCCGAGCGATCATTCCATGCATCCATTCAAACCTCCCTGCGGTGTCTCGATGACACGGTTCCACGGCCATGCGGTCCCTCGACGCAGCCTCACGGCGCAGCACTGCCCGGAGGGCGCTGACCCGACGACTGGCAGACAGACCGACATCCTGGCAAGCCAACAGCCTGCGCACGCAGGCTGTGCCCGTGCGACCGCCCTCGCAGTCGGCACGTGCTCCTCATGAATGCTGGTAGGTCTTCTGACTCCCAAGCTCAGCCGACTGCATGCCTTCTCGCGAGCCGCACGGATTCACCGTTGCGGTCGCAATGGCCTGATAACAGCCGACCTCTCTTCCCGGTCTGGGAATTCGCTTGGACACAGCGGCGGGGCCGTCCCGGAATTGCACCGGAGTTCCCTGTTTGCCGGCCGTTCACAGCTGCGAACGGCCGGCCACCAGATTCGTTGGCGGAGTGTATCGATGGTGCCACCACTGTCAAGCTGTGCCGGTCGCGCCACCACAACCGGCACATATTCACATGCTGCGCCTGGCGATGTGAAACCTTGCCGGTTGCGCAGAAAAACCGGCTGAATCTGTAGCGGTTCTACGGCCCTGCGCCGCACAGCTTGCATGCGCCGTACGCACGGCAATCTTTGCCCACAACACGCCACAAGTCGTGTGTTGAAAAATACTTGGGTGTCCCTCAAGCCGCTTTCCCCTGCCCGCCGATAGCCCCTCATGTCCCCCGGGGCAATCACTGTGCCCGTCGGGCAACCAGGGGGCGGCAGTAACCTGAAAATACTTCGAGTCACGGAATGGCTCGACGGGCCTGCCGCAAGACAGTTTCGTAGATCACAACCTCGGGGTGACCTCTACCTCGCGATCGGGACGAAGACTCTCACGTGATCTACACGCAAAGGAGATGTGGCTCGATGAAGCGTATGTTGTTCCTCGGTGCGCTGGTTCT
>CAYSPN010000381.1:0-2112 GCA_964432895.1 uncultured Candidatus Kuenenia sp. | reverse complement strand
GACTGTTCGACGCAGCGACGGCACCAGAAACTGATCGAGGAGAGCCCGTCCCCTCGGCTGCCTCAGGAAACCCGCAAGAAGATGTGCGAGGCTGCTGTCCGCCTGGCGAAGGCTGCCGGCTACTACTCGGCCGGTACGGTCGAGTTCATCGTCGACCAGCAGGACAACTTTTATTTCATCGAGGTCAACGCGCGGATCCAGGTGGAGCACCCGGTGAGCGAGATGGTGACCGGCATCGATCTGGTGAAGGCTCAGATACGGGTGGCGGCCGGCGAGAAGCTTGGGCTCACGCAGAAGGATATCGTGGCCCGCGGCCATGCGATCGAGTGCCGCATCAACGCCGAAGATCCCGCCCACAACTTCCGTCCCTGCCCGGGGCGGATCGAGCGGATCATCGCCCCCGGCGGCTTCGGCGTACGGTTCGACTCCCATGCCACCGCCGGCTACACGGTGCCGCCGCACTACGATTCGTTGGTTGGCAAGCTGATCGTTCACCAGCCGACACGGGAGGAGGCGATCCGGACGATGATCCGGGCGCTCAAGGAGCTTCGGGTCGAGGGGATCAAAACAACGGTTCCGCTCCACCTGGAGGTGCTGGCGAACACCGCGTTCCACGAGGCCCAGGTCGACACGACATTCGTGGAGCGGATGCTCGCCGGATGAGTCGGCTGGTGCTGACCGCTGGCCGCGATCCATCGCGGCTGCGGCCCCTTTCGTTTCAGAGAAGTGACACCTTCGCACTCGAATATGACCGTTTTCCATCATGCACTCGGACCGTTTGCCATCAGGAGAGAGATCCATGACTGAGTCTTTGTCGCGTCCGCCAAAGGGCGATCATCAGTTTCGCCGTGTGGCCATCCTGTTTGCAGGCGGCCCGGCACCAGGGGCCAATGCCGTGATCTCGACCGCGGCCACGTCATTCATGCGGAACGGCACCGAGGTGGTCGGCATGAAGCATGGCTACTCTTCGCTGGCCGAGTTCTCCGCCGACAAGCCGCTGGTTCAGGACCGCGACTACGTGGTCATCACGCCCGAGTTCCTCAAGCGGACACGTTCTGGTCAGGGCATCATGCTGGGCACCGCGAGGACGAATCCGGGGAAGCACGTGTCGGCCCCCGCGCACTTCGACGATACCCAGCGGGTGGCTCCCCTGAAGAATGTCTACGAAGGCCTTCTGTCCCTGGGGGTCGAGGCCCTGATCTCGATCGGCGGCGACGACACGCTCAAGACGGCCAACAAATTCAAGATGTATCAGGATCGGCTGCCGGAGGGCAGCAAACGGATCCCGGTCGTGCATCTGCCCAAGACGATCGACAACGACTACATGGGGATCGATTTCACGTTTGGCTATTTCACCGCGGTCGACACGCTCGGTGGCGAAATCCGCAACCTGCTCTACGACGCGGAAGCGGGCCGCTGCTACTACCTCTGCGAGACGATGGGCCGCAGCGCCGGCTGGCTCTCCTACGGGGCCGCGATCTCGGGGGAGGCGAGCCTCGTGATCAGCGTCGAGGACATTCACGGCAAGTATCGGAGTGAGGAAACGGTCACCGACGCCGCGGGCCAGACGAAAATCAAGCCGGTGATGAACATCGAGGAGGTCGTGGGCCGGATCGTCAAGACGATGCGGGTCCGCGAGGAAGAGGAGGGCAAGCAATACGGCGTGATCGTGCTGGCCGAGGGGCTGGCCGAATACCTGCCAAGCAAGCAACTGGAGGGCATACCCCGCGACGAGCACGGCCATATCTCGATCGCCCAGGTGCAGCTGGGACGAATGTTCTCCAAGCTGGTCGCCGATGAATTCAAGCGACAGACGGGCCGCTCGCGGAAGGTCGTGGGCCTGCAGTTGGGCTACGAGGCCCGCTGTGCCAAGCCGCACGCCTTCGACGTGATGCTCGGCAGCCAGTTGGGCGTCGGTGCCTACCGGGCCCTCGCCGAGCGGGGGCTCAACGGCGTGATGGTGAGCGTGTCGGGGCAGCTCGACTTGAACTACGTGCCGTTCGAGGAACTGGTCGATCCGAACACGCTGGTGACGGTTGTCCGCTACGTCGAACGCGGCAGCGACTTCCACCGCCTGGCACGCTTCCTCGAGACCTACGTCAACGAGTAGGG
>CAYSPN010000380.1:0-2123 GCA_964432895.1 uncultured Candidatus Kuenenia sp. | reverse complement strand
CCGGTGATGCACAGGCCGGTGAAAATGAAAGGTGATCCCTGCAGCAAAGCCTGAATCATCCGAAGCACCGCACCCCAGGCGAGTTCGATCATGGTTTCTCCTCCGGTGGGATGTCGGGCGGCAGCAGGGCATCGGCATCCGACAGCGTCTTCATGGCATCCGCCAACGTCGTCGGCAGGGTCTTCTGACGGCTGGCCTGCGGCTCCCCGGCATCCGCAAGCGACTCCAGTTCGCGGGCCAGAGTACGTGCAACGTCGTTCACACGTTCCCAGTCGCGTCGTCCCAGGTCGGTGTCGGCAGCCAGTTCCGGAAGCCAGCGAACGATATCCAGCAACTGACGCCGCTGGAGCTCCCATTGCGGCCCCTCGAGCATGCCCGACGTCAATACGCCGCCGCGATGGCCGATGTCGACGACCGCCCTCCGAAACGTGCGTGGATGGTGTTCCGGCAACGCGTGGGCATCCTCTTCGTGATCGCCGGCCGGCGCGGCGCACCCGCCGGCCATCACCGCGGCAAGGATCAGCACGGTCGCCCTCAGCAACGCATAGACACGCTGGCATTTCAGGACCATGTCGGCGCCTCCACTCCCTGCAACAGTTGTCTGATGAGAGTCTCCGTATCGCCCCGCTCCGCCCCGAGCCTCACCGAAAGCACGGGCACCGCCACCTGCTGAACGTCGTCGGGGGTGACGAACTGCCGCCCGGCCAGGTAGGCCCACGCCTGCGCCGTCCGCTGCCACGTCAACAGTCCGCGTGGACTGACGCCGAGGGGAATATCGCGGTGAATCCGCGTCGATGCTGCCAGGTTGACCAGGTAGTCCTGCACGGGCCCGGTGACCGGAATCGCCGCCACGGCCGCCTGCATCGCCGCCAGTTGGCCGGCCGCGAGAATGGGGCCGCCGCCGTCATGGCGGGCCCCAGCGGTATCCGACACCGCCGCCGCGAGCATCGCTCGCTCGTCGTCGCGATGCGGATAGCCAATTTCGAGCTTCATGGCGAAGCGGTCGAGTTGCGCTTCGGGAAGGGGATAGGTCCCATGCTGCTCGTGGGGATTCTGCGTGGCGATCACGAAGAACGCCTCGGCGAGTCCGAAACGTTCGGCATCGACCGTCACCTGCCGCTCAGCCATGGCTTCCAAAAGTGCGCTCTGGGTGCGGGGCGTGGCCCGATTGATCTCGTCGGCGAGGAGGATGTCGGAAAAGACGGGCCCACGGCGGAATTCGAACTCCCGATCCTTCTGGTTGAAGATGTTGAAGCCGGTGATGTCGCTCGGCAGAAGGTCGGGCGTGCACTGGATGCGGGCGAACCGACCGCCGACCGCGTCGGCCAGCGCCTTGGCAAGCGTCGTCTTGCCGAGGCCGGGCCGATCCTCCAGGAGCAGATGACCACGGGCCAGCAGGCAGACGAGCACGTGCTGGACGACGTCCTGCTTGCCCTTGAGCACATCGTTGAGCCGGTTCCGAACCGCTTCAACGCGGTCGAGAGCGGCGGTCATGTCGTTGCATACGGGAACCGTCACGACAACTCCTTGTTCACGTGTTTACCGGCATTCGGCGGCGTTACCAATCGTTTCAGGGACATGACCGCCATGAGGTGTTTCCACGACCAGATCCGTCCCGCCGAGCGACAGGCTTCCTCAGCCTGTCCGCCCGCGAAGGCCGGCGCGTAGAGCGCCTGGTCGGCAAGCCGCACGAAGGCTGTGATCTCGTCGGACAGCGGCCTGATCGACGGCGCGGCGACGACCATCCGCTCCGACACCTCGGCCAGCCAGCGGGAAGGAGTCGCGTAACGCGGTCGGGGCAGGCCGGCCCTGGCGCAACGCCGCTCGAGCAGTCCCAGCATCCTGACCACGGCCACGCGATCATCGCGGTGATGCCACAGTCGCCATGCGGCCTCGTCGATCGTGTCGGCAATCACCGCCCTACGGTGCACGAACAGCGCGATTCCAGCGCAGACCGCCAGGCAGAGCCAAGGGTTGCTCATGACGAATCCGCCAAGGGCCCTGAACGGCTGCAGGATCGTCTCGGCAAGGGTGAGAGGCGGGGCCAGGACGACGTAGCCCGGCGTGGGATCGAGCGTCATCCAATGGCCCGGGCCCGCATGCACTTCCACCCAGAAGTGGAG
>CAYSPN010000379.1:0-2687 GCA_964432895.1 uncultured Candidatus Kuenenia sp. | reverse complement strand
GGCGTATGCGAAGGATGCGGCCGGCGCCGACAGGGCCGCGATCACGAAGGCCGCGGTCGCCAAGGCCCTGGGCATCGAGGTGAGCTTCTGCGGCACGCGGGGCCACGGCGTGTCGCCGAGCCTACGGTGGGACGCGTGACGAGCCATTGCCTTTCCCATGCAAGCCCGACGCGCCAGCGAGGGAATCCGTATCGGATGTCCGGTTGATGGATCGCGTTTTCCCTTGCTTGCGCTGCGGGCTTGGATGACGCTCCACGAGGCTGCCCGCTTCCATGCAAGCCCGACGCGCCAGCGAGGGAATCCGTATCGGACGTCCGGTTGATGGATCGCGTTTTCCCTTGCTTGCGCTGCGGGCTTGGATGGAGCATTGAAAACGCTCATGAAGAACGGTCAACTTCATCATGCTCCCCGCAGGAACGTACCGTGATTCCTGCTCTTCACGCCCGCACGAGCGGCTCGACCACGCCGTTGCTGTCGCCGAACGACGGCACGTCGATGCCCGTGCCTTTCAGGATCGTGAGCCAGGCGTTGCACAGGGGCGTGCCCTTGGGCACGACGAGCTGCTCACCCATGCGGAGGCCCGCGCCGCGGCCGGCGACGAGCGTCGGACAGTTGTCGAGGCTGTGGCCCGTGCGGATGTTGCTGCCGTAGACGACCGTCGTCTGGTCGAAGAGCGTGCTGCCGTCGGGCTCCTTCGCCTTCTTGAGCCGGTCGAGGAGGCCAGCCAACAGTTCGCTCTGGGCCACGTCGCGGCGCTGCGAGGCCTCCTGCTTCTCGCCGGCATGGCCGTGGTAGTGGCTCATCGTGTGGGCCTCCACCTTGATGCCGAGACTCGTGACGAGCGTGCTCACCGGCTGCCGGTAGGTGATCACACGCGTGCTGTCGGTTTCGAGCGCCAAGGCCGCGATCTCATACATCAGCCTGATCTCCTCGACTCCCGCGAGGCCCGGCTTGGGCTCCTCCATCGGCGGACGCGGCCGCTCGACACCGAGCCACTTTGCATCGCGGGCGAGCTTCGCCTCGAGGTCGCGGATGCCGTCAAAGTATTCGCGGAGCTTCTCGCGGTCGGCCTTGCCCAGCCGGCGACCGAGTTCGCGAACGTTCTCAATCGCGTCATCGAGCACGCTCTTCCGTTCGGTGAGCCGCGCCTGCTGCTCTTCCAGCGGCGTCGTGTCGCGGGCGAAGAGCTTGTGGAAGGCCTCGACGGGATTTCGGGGCCCGCCCAGTGGCTTGCCACGGGCATCCCACGAGAGCGAAAGGCCGGGGCCATGCCCCGAGCCGCCCGCCGCCTCACCGCAGTCGAGGCAGAGGGAGTCAAACCGCGTGGCGGCTCCGAGTCGGCTCGCCGCGACCTGGTCCACCGACACGGTGTTCGAAAAGGCCTGCCCCGGCTGGCCGAATTCGTTGGCGCCGGTCAGCCAGAACGTGCTGCCGTAATGGCCGTTGGCGGTGTGGCGGTGCCAGAGCCCCTGGATGATCGTGAAGTCGGCCTTGTGCTTTTCCAGCGGCCGGAGACCGGGCGGCAGCGGATAGTCCCGACCTGGCTTGTTCGTGTCGGGATACCACGAGTCGTTCGTCACGCCCCAGCCGAAGCCGAGAAAGACGAGCCGCTTGGGCCGCGGCTCCGCGGTGGCGGCGGCCGCGAACCGTCGGAAGCCGAGTGATTCAAGCGCTGGCAGCGCGATGATCGCGGTGCCGGTCTCGAGGAATCGACGACGGTCGAGCGGAATGTTCATGGTGGAATGGCTCCGGTGCTGGTTTCTCTGGAAAGCTTCTGTGGTTCGCGGTTCGGGGCCGCCCACGCCCCATCGCCGGACGCTCGCTTCGGCCATCCTGGCCTCCGCTCGCTCGATGCTGACTGCGCTTCGGCATCCATGCCTTCGCTTGTCAGCAACGCCGGCTCCTGGGGCATGGGCGGCCCCTCACGGATTCTGCGTACGACTATTCGGATTCCACGTGCATGGGGGAGTATGGTGTGATGTCACTTCGATCGAAACGACTCGCTCTGCACGAGTGCGTGGATGAACTCCCGCATGGCGAAGTTCTTCGCCGCGGCTCGGCTCACGATCGCCTCCACGAGCGGCTCGTCGCGGAAGCCGCACGGCCGGCCGAGCGCGTACTCCACGAGGGCCTTCGCAAAGCCGCGGGCGAAATCCTTCTCCCGTGCGGCTACGGCATCGCGGAAGCCGTCGAAGCCGACGAACGACGGGCCGCCGTGGAAGCTGCCGTTCACCTCGATCGGCCATGTTTTTTTCAGGGCCGGATTCGCCCAGCCGTTGGCGTCGACCGGCGTGTAGCTGTCTTCCGTTCGCCAGGCACCCACGGCGTCGAAGTTCTCGAGTGCCAGGCCCGGCGGGTCGATTCGCCGGTGGCAACTCGCGCACTGCGGCTCCTCCTGATGCGCGACGAGCCGTTCCTGCGTCGTGAGCGCTTTCCCGGCGAGCCTCGCCACCTGCGGCACGTTTGGCGGTGCCGGCGGCGGCGGATCGTCGAGCAGTTTGCGGAGCACCCACGCGCCGCGCTCGACAGGGCTCGTGTGTTCGCCGTCGCTGCCCATCGCATGGATCGCCGCCATGCCCAAGAGACCGCCCCGCGGATTTTCCTGCGGCACGGGCACTCGCCGAAACTCGTCCCCGACGACCCCGTCGATCCCGTAATACTCGGCAAGCAGTCCGTTGATGACGACG
>CAYSPN010000378.1:0-6223 GCA_964432895.1 uncultured Candidatus Kuenenia sp. | reverse complement strand
CCGCGCATCGCGAAGAGCTCAGAGAGCGTGTCGATCACGTCCTCGCTGGTGATGCCACGATCGACCTTCAAGGTCAGGCACTCACGGGTGTACTCATCGACGACAGACAGCCACTTCAACTGGCTGCCGCTCACCGTCCGGTCGTAGACAAAGTCCCAGCACCACACGTCGTTCGGGCACTCGGCCCGACGCCGGTGGCAGCCGTTTGCGCTCGTCCCGATTCGTCGCCTTTTCCGATTCTTTACAGGCACTTTCAGCCCCTCTCGTTGCCACAGTCGAAATACCCGAGACAACCCTGCACGCCATCCTTCTTCTCGAAGGAGCCATCCAATTCGACGGTATCCATACCGTGGCCGGGCCCTCGCCAACTGGAGCATCCGCTTCACGAGCGGTGCTTCGTCGGTACGGGGCTTGGCCTCGAATCGCTGACTGCTCCGCGGCTGATCAACGACCGTGCATGCCCTTCGCTCGGAGATGCCGAACTTCGTCTGAAGCTCAGCTACCGCCGCTCGCTTCCGGGAAGGGCTTACCAGTTTCCCTCCGAGAGGTGCTTCAGCATCTGGTTGTCCAACGACAGGTCAGCCACCAGCTGCTTCAGCCGCCGGTTCTCATCCTCGAGGTGCTTTAGCCTCTTGGCTTCCTCGCACTTCATCCCGCCATACTGGGCCCGCCACCGCTCAAGCGTCGAATCGCTGACCTCCAAGGCCTGCAGCACTGCTGCCAAGTCCTTGCCTGCGTTGAGCATCGCGTCCGCGTCACGCAGCTTCGCCACGATCTCGTCGGGGCGATGCTTCTTCCGTCGTCTCGTCATCGAAAGTCTCCTTGCCCGTAGGGCAGTAGACCTTCATACCGACTGGATCAGGATTTCCAAGGCAGGCCACCTGGCCATGAGTGTGGCCCAGACTTTTGCGAGAGGTGTCGTGTGAGTGCGGTTTGGCGCATAAGCCGCAGCAGTCGCCGGTGACATCTCCGCGCGCCTTAGCTCCTCATGATCCGCCTCGCTCAGCCGACACTTGCCGAAGTGCCATTGGCAGACCGCACCTTACAGCCAAATGCGTCCGGGAGTGGCTCGGGCGAGTTGGCGTGAAGACGTTGTTCATCGAGGCGGGTTCACCGTGGGAGAACAGCTACGTGGAGAGCTTCAACGGAAAGCTTCGGGACGAGCTGCTGGCACGGGAAGCGTTCCACACGCTGCTCGAGGCCAAGGTGCTCATCGAGCGGTGGCGGCAGCACTACAACACGATCCGGCCGCACAGCGCCCTGGGATACCGACCCCCGGCTCCCGAGGCGCGGCAGCCCTGTGCGGTCTGCTGGAGGGCAAAACCCTAACTTACAAAATGGCGTCATTCATGGGGGCAGGTCAGCGGCCGGCAGTCATTGTCGAGTTTGCCGTGGCAACAGTGCCCGTTCACTGCCGCTGGATGGCTGCCGCGGGCCGATCGCGTCGAAATCGATGTCGGGAAAGCCGGGGATGTGGTGGGTGACCTCGGTGTTGTTTCGCAGCGTGAAGTTGCCGGAGGACGCGTCGAGGAAGCCCGGATCATCGGTCGTGATCCAATTGTGGGCGGTCGCCAGCGTGCCCCCCTGCTCGATGATCGCACCATCACGCATCGCGAGCTTCCCATAGGACTGCAAGAGTGGCACGGTCGGGTTATAGATGATGTTGCCTTCGAAACGATTGGTGTCGGGGTACTGCCGCGCCTCCTGCCAGAACCGGAGAAGTTCCGGGTATTTCCGCGCGTGCGGCAGCCGCGAAAGATCGTGGCTACGGAAATAGTCCTCCCAACCGGTCACGTTTTTGTCGTGGAACGGAGCGCAAAACGTGCCCATCAGATACGGAATCGTGCAGTCGATGAACACGTTGTGGCGGGTGACGATATGGGCGCCGGTGTTGTTGTTTACCGCCCGGCAGTTTGTGGCATCACCGCGGCCGCCGATCCGATGGAACACGTTCTCCTCGATCAGCCAGCCCATCGTACCGTTGTCCGGATAGACGCCGTTTAGCAGATGGTGGTGCTGGCCGATGTCGTGGAAATAGTTGCGGCGAATAACCGTGCCCCGCTCCAGGGGCCGAGCCCCGAGATTTGCATAGACGGCGCCCATGTCGGTGAAGTCTTCGACAACGTGGCCAATGTCGTTGTATTCGAGGAGATGGTCGTTGCCGTAGACCAGGACTGCCACATGGGGGCCGTGGTGGATTCGGTTGTGGGCCACGCGGCTGCCGACGCTGCGGTAGCCAAGTATCACGGCGGGTGAATAGACCCGGTTGAGCCAGGCAAAATGATGAATCTCACTGTCTTCGACAAACAGGCCGCCGGGAGTGAGGGTGTCACTGTTGCCGCCGGAGAGGCTCACCCCCACGCCACCGACATGATGAATATGGCAGCCGCGAACGCCATGGTTCCTGCCCTGAAGGGCCACGCCGGTTGCGGAAACGTGGCGGATCTCACAGTCATCGATCAGCACGCCCTCCCCGCCGGAGCAGACGATTCCACTGGCTCGGCTGCCATCGAATGCGAGCCCCTCAAAATGAATATGCGATACGTTTGAAAGTCGGACCAGCGGCGCTGATAGCATCGACAGGCAGACCGCTGTGTCATTCCCGCCGAACCCGTTCGGGGGCAAGAGAAAGAGAGTGCCCGTCGTGCGATCCAGGAAGTATTCGCCCGGCTGGTCGATCTCCTCGAGCAGGTTTTCGGCGAAGAAATAGTCGTGCGAATACTGGTCGGTGATTCTGCTTCTCTCGCCATATCGGAGCGTGATCGTCTGGGACGGCACGTCGATCGCGCTCACGCGGTTGAATGACCACTCCCAACTCCACGAAAACACGCCCGATAGCCAAAGGTCGTCGGCCAGTGTCCACCGCGCAGGGCGATCGAATGCATACCGGATGGTCCCCCCGCGGTCGAGGAAATCGGCATCGTCTGCCGTGGGCCCTGGATCGACGATGCCGGCCCGGCCTACGACGCCATGGCGGGATTGCTGAACACCGCGGAGGAACTGCGGGAAATGATCGTCTGGGTTTGGCCATCGGGCACGCGTCATCCTCGTGCCGTTGACATACAGTTCCGGCGGCGGCGTCTTCGTGATCTCCGGCCGCGTGACATCGTGGCCGCGGCGACTGAGCTGGCCAAAGTCGGTGATGCCATGGGCCCGCAGATCACATTGCAAGAGTCGCTCACGGGCGGCCGGGTCGATTACGCGGCTCAAGACTTCCTGATCCGAAACCGGCACAAACCACTCGGGCCGCAAGGCCGCCATGCCGGACACGATGGGGATTTCATCCGGAGCGGCAGCATAGACGACCGGTGCCTCCGGGGTGCCGGAGTCTTCGGCCGAGAGTTCAAAGGAGGTGCTTCTGCTGTGAATGCCGCCATGCATGATGACCCGCACGCCGCCCGCAGGCAGACCATCAGCCCCCCGCTTCAGGTCGCGCACCGCATCCCGGGCGCGTTCGAGTGAGACAAAAGGGGCACTCATCGATCCCGCGTGGGCATCGTCGCCATCGATTGCGACGTGGAATTCACGTGGGGAATCGGAGGCAGGCGACGTTCCGGATGTTCCGAAAACGAGCAGCCCTGCTGCGATGTATGGCCGCACAAGGTTTCTCATGAACGAAGCACCTTTGGCACTCGGCCCCAATGCCGGCGATCACTTCGGGGTGCGCGGAGCCGCGGCGGGAAGGTTGATGTCGATCACATTGCGGCCCGGCTTCACCGAGTGCCGGAGGGGCGATGTTGGACCCGAGTAGGCCTCGGGAATGTGAATATGCTCGAGCCCTGGGACGACGCCCCCCGGCGTGCCATCCGGATTCGAAGCCCGGGGAACACTCGCCGCGACCACATGGTCGCCAGGTATCGCCCCGGCCACGTAGGCATTGAACCAGAGGACGTAGCGACCGCTGGCATCGGTCACGCCGTTGGATGGCGAGGCTCCTGGCGTCTGCGGAAGAAACTCGACTCGCACGCCTGCCGGCACGGGTTTACCCGCAACGGTCACGGTGCCCGACACCGTGGACTCCATCCCGCGGCGGCCGCAGCCAAGGGCCACCGTTGCGAGAAGCATGAAGGCGAGTGACACGCATTTCATCAGACTAGAAATCCGTCGTGGGATGGCCGTCGTCGCGAATGCTCAGCTTTTGGTAGACGCCGAGACTGCTTGACTTCGTGTATCCGACATTCGTCGTGACAGCCGCATCACCGCTGCTCATTTCGAAGCCGTATTCCCCCGGCACGGACCCCTTGTTGAACTCAATCGTGTCAAGGATAAAGCGGACGGAGCCATCGCACATGGCGAATTGGGCGCCGCCCCGGTGACCGCTCTCGAAGCCTTTGTCCGCAATCGAGTCATTGATCTTGAGATTGGTGTAGCGGACCACCTCATGGCGGAAATTGATCGAATTGCCGACCATCGACCAGAGGCCAGCCTTCGTGCGGGATGCGTTACCTCCCACCTCGCCGATCAAAAATGTCTTGGAGAGGCCATCGGTGATCTCCTTGAATCCGATCCCCTTGCCAGACCGGAGCGATCCGGTCGACGCCCGAACCAATTGATCCGCAGTCGTCGTGGCTAGCCCCCATGAGGAAAGGGCACCGCCATTGCCGGCGTAGTTTGACTTGCTGCCCCGCTTGTCACCGGTTTCCTGTGGCGAGGGGGAGGCCGGGATGTCGCACGTGGGGCAAAGGAATGTGGGGATCACGGTTCGCACCGCCGCCTCCAGGGCGGGCACATTCTTCGCTTCACGTGACCAGCGGCCCGCATTCCACGTTTTGTTGGTGGCCCAGACATCGTAGATCGCCTGCTGCTCGAGGTGTGGCAGGATAAACACGCCCCAGCCGTAACCGTCGCGTTCAGTGGTGCTGACCACCCACGACGGGCAGGATGGCGGCAGGGTTTTCACGGCGTCCTGATAGCCATGAAGCCCGAGGGCGATCTGCTTCATGTTGTTGGAGCATGCCGATCGCCGCCCCGCTTCTCTGGCTGCCTGCACGGCCGGGAGCAGGAGGCCGATGAGCACGCCGATGATGGCGATGACCACAAGGAGTTCTACGAGGGTGAACCCGCGATGTCTCAAACGGTGAGTCATGATCACCTCCAACAGATTTGCTCTGGCGAACTGAACGCCAGACTCCCCACCAATCAATAAGAACAGACCCTACCCTGATGTTAAGATTAGCCGGTCAACGGCACCTCCGCAACCCTTTCGCGTCTGGCGAGCGACTCATGCGTCGGCTGGAAAGCCGTCTCGGCTCCCGGGGGCGGTTCCCGGAACGCGTGTCTTCCCCCCTGGCGTCGCGTTTTTCAGGGATCAACGCGGACTCTCTCCGAGTCCGGCCGCCTAGCGGCTCGCGACATTGGGCGAACCATCATGCCCCGCGACATCTTGAGTCCATTGCATCGGTTGGTCCGGCCAAGACGTCGGGCCGGGCAGCTCTGGGACGCCGCTTTTCTGGATCACTTACCGGGCTCTCAACGTATCGATCCGTGCTCGTACGGTGTCTTTGTCAATCACTGGATCATCGAGCTCCAGCATCTTCTTCCATACCTCCATGGCGGCAGCATCATCTCCCCTCGCTTCAAACGCGCGTGCGAGCGCACTCAACGCCACGGGGTCGTCGGAGTCGCCGTTTTCCGAAGCTTTACGCGCTGTTTCAAGCACAAAGTCCATGTCGAGCTTCGACTTTTCTGGGCCGCTCAGGAGCTGGCCAATCAGCTGTCCCATAAGCCTCACATCACTGGAGTCGGCCACAACCTGCTGAACAAACCTCTGCGCTGATTCGTAATCGCCCTCTTCGAGGAACGCTTGGATTCGCGTTGTGTGATTCAACGGCGTGCTGAAAGGATCAGCCGCGTGCATTTGATCAAGGAGTGCCAGCACCCTATTCCATTGCTTGTTACGTTTGGCCAAGCCGAGCTGAAGGTCCAACTCCGCGAATGTCTCGTCGATGAGAGACTGCTTTGCGGCATCATAAGTCCCTGCACAAATCGCATGCAATGGACCGTCGACCCGCATTGGGTGGCCGATCCAAGCGATCTTGGTATCGCGATCGACAATCACGCATCGCGGAATCTCTCGATTTGCTCCAAGCCATGCCTTCGCCGTCGCCCCTGCTTTCTCACCCGTTGTATTCGCATCGATAGCAACGCGGTTCTCGACATTCGCCCCCAGTCTCTTCATCAGTGCCCTGGCAGCACCAACGTCTTCATCCATGACATCCACGGC
>CAYSPN010000377.1:0-7148 GCA_964432895.1 uncultured Candidatus Kuenenia sp. | reverse complement strand
TGCCCGTGCCAATCGCCAGAACGAGAAACGCCGCCACCATGAGCACGCGGACGATCTGCAACGCGGCCCCTGTTCGGATGATCCTTGCGAAATGCCTCATAGGGTGTGGTGTGTGGTGGGGACTGAGTTCGGGTGTCGGTCTGATGCGTTGATCGGAGGCTCGTGGGGCGGAGAACCTTCGTTCTCACGAGTCGCCCTCGGGAATCGGATCCGTCGCACCATGACCGGCGACCGCGGCTGGTTTGGCTTCACGAAGCCCCGGCGATGATCAGGGGCTCGGCGGACACGGGGCTCCGGGTGGGCAGGCCACGCCTGCGTTGAGGGCATCTGGATCGGGCCCGCCGTTGTTGACCCACCGCTTGCGGTCTTCCCTCGGCTGCTTCAGCATGATGTTCGGCACATCGTGGTTCTCGGCGATGTAGGCCCGGTGGGCGGGCTTCGGATAGCTGAGCCCAGGATTCTGCTGGACGTGCAGCTTGAGTTCGCGGGTCGGCGGCGGGATATGCATCTTCGTGTGGTTGGTGATCGTGTGCTTCTGCAGGCCGGCCGGAACGCCCAGTGGGATGTGGGCGGGGCCGGGGAGGCCGATCGGCGTGCCCGTGATCGGCATGCCGTACTGCGGCGCGTTCATGCCGGTGATGAAGGCGGGGGGCAGTTGCGACGGATCCCCGCCGCAGGGCATCCCCAGTGGTGCAGCCATGCCCACGGGTGTGCCGCCCCCGGTCGAGACGACGCCTCCTGCAGCACCGGTTCCACCAGCTCCACCGGCGACACCACCAGCTCCACCGACTCCAGTCGATTCGAGATCCTTGTTGCCGATGCGGATGATGGCGAGGATGGAGCCACGGCGGTCTGCCTCCACAACCGGGTCGATGCCCGGATCGAGCCTGGTGCTCACCAGGGTTTCCACGCCGGCGACGGCGAGTTCCTGGTAGCAGGGATCAGGCAGGTAGACGACCTTGGTGACGAAGTTGCCCGTGGTCACCTGGTCGAGATCCTCCTCGGTGAGCTGGAACGGGATGGTGTTGTGCGCGAGGAAGGCCGCGGTGCGCGGCGTGACCGGGGCCACTTCCAACGACGGGTAGAGCTCGAGCCCCTCCCGGCCGGGAATATCGGTGATCTTGAGACGGTAGATCGCGCCCTGCGGGAAGTCGTAGCGGCCCGGGGTCACCAACGGCGTGGAATCGAATCCGCCCGCCATCGAGACATCCCACCGCACCTGCATGCCGTCGGGGCCAATGAAGCCGATCTGCGACGTGGGGGCCATGGCTCCGCCCATGCCGCCTCCCATGCCACCGCCGGCACCGCCGCCTACCGCACACGCGGCTCCCATGCCGCCTGCCATACCGCCGCCGTCAGTCCCCATGCCGCCGCCATCGGGGCCGTCGCCGCCGAACCCATCGCCGCCGCTGGCGTAGGAGGCAGCGAGCGCGGCCTCGTAGGATGTGGCGGCGATCACGCCGGGGCCGGGGCCATCGACGCCGGGACCGGGGTGCTGCAGCATCGCGGCTGGCGGCAACACGTTGGTGTGTTGTGGGGCTACCGGACGGATCTGCGCCAGACCCGTCAGGGGTGAATTCGCGGGGATATGGCACCCCGTGAGCGTAGCCGCCAGGGAGAAGCCGACAAAACCTTGCAGGCGTCGGTTGAGCATCGAATCACCTCCGGACCGGGATCGTGTTGCCGACTCGCACATCCGCAGCGATCCGGCATGGGCCGGTTGAACCCCGATCCCGTACACTCTTCGCGAGATGCACGGACCGGTCGGTTCAAGCCTTGGATACTTGAGCCACACATCGTTCTTCGACGTGTGGCCGCCCGCTTCTTTGGCAAAATCCTCAAAGTCGACTTGATCGTGACGCTCAACGCCCTCTCTAGATTGCCAGTCTTCTGTCTCCTGCCGGGGCAGGCCCCCTGCAGGCTGGCGGTGGGCCTCTGGATGAGCCTGATGGCGGCTGGTGTGTGGCTCCTCGCGGGCGGCTCGGCATCGGCGCAGGTGGCGACCACGCAGGCTCCGGCTTCGGCCCCGGCTCAGGCAGGCCCGGCTGAGAGCATCTACCAGAAAAACGCCGCCGCGCCGGCGGCCGATCAGGCGGTCCAGGCCGAGCGGATCGTCTCCGCGGCACTGGCTGCGATGGGACGGTCCGAGTCGATCTCGGCCCGTGTTCGACAGCGGGTCCGCGTCGATGATCGCGTCCTTGTCGGCGCCGGCCGTTATGTGCAGTCGGGGCTCGGCGAAGATCAACGATACCGCTACGAGTCGTCCATGAAATCGGATACAGAGACCTTCGATCTGCTCGAAGTGTGCGATGGGCTCTTTGCCTGGTCCTACCGGCGGATCGGCCCGCAACCGCCGCAGCTCGAGCGGCTCGATGTTCGCCGCATCCGCGAGCGACTGCACCAGCTCAAGCCCGCCGACGATCTGGTGGCCTCACCGTATCTGGGCGGCGTGCAGCGGACGCTATCGCTGATGAGGGACTGGTTTCGCTTCACGACGGTGGAGCCGACCACCATCGATGATCTGCCCGTCTGGCGGATCGAGGGCCGCTGGTGCGGGGAGTGTCTGGCGCTTTTGCTGCCGTCGCACAAGGAGGCCGCCACGAAGGCGGGCGGCATCACTGCCGCGGAACTGCCCGACGGCATGCCGTGGAGCGTGCGGCTGTCGATCGGCAAGCGGGACCTGTTTCCGTTTCGCATCGAATGGCTGGCGATTCCAGGCCGACGACCCGTCGCCAACCGCGAACCCGAGCCGGTGGCGGTTCTCGAACTCTACGAGGTTCGGCTGGGGGAGCCTGTCGATGCAGCCGCCTTTGTCTACAAACCGGCCATCGAGGGACTCATCGACCTCACCGACACGCGTGTGAAGCATCTCACGCTGATGCGGCCGTAGAGCGGGTGTGGCCGGGCCAGCCCGCCTCCACCAGCCTCACGGCCGCGTCGATCGCCGCCAGCATGCTCGCCGGGTCGGCGGCGCCAGTGCCCACGATGTCAAAGGCGGTGCCGTGTGCCACGCTCGTCCGCACCATCGGCAGCCCGAGCGTGATATTGACGGCACGGTGCATGCCCAGCAGTTTGATGGGGATGTGGCCCTGGTCGTGATACTGCGCCACGACGCCGTCAAACTCGCCGCGGCTGGCCCGCAGGAAGAGCGTGTCGGCCGGCAGGGGACCGGTCGCATCGATGCCGGCCTCGGCCAGGCGACGCACTGCAGGGGCGATCAGCCGCGTTTCCTCGTCGCCAAACAGCCCCGACTCACCGCCGTGCGGATTGAGTGCTGCGATGGCGATCCGGGGGCGGCGACCGAGCAGCGGCCCGAGCAATTCGGCCAACTGTGTGCCGGCCTGCACCATTCGCTCGGTGGACAGTCGGGCGACGGCATGAGCCAGCGACTCGTGAAGCGTCACGTGCACGACGCCCAGTCCGGCCTGCGGGGCAGGGGAGCCCGCCGTTGGCAGCCAGAGCATCATCGACACATCGCTATCGGCGAGCCCACAGGATCGCGCCAGCATCTCGGTGTGGCCGGGCACGTCGAAGCCGGCGGCATGGAGCGCTGCCTTATGGAGCGGGCCAGTGACGATGCCGCGCGCGAATCCTTCTCGCACGAGCCGGGCCGCGGTCACCACGGCGGCCGCGGCGCTGGCCCCGCCGGCTGCGCTGACCACGCCGGCCTCGACGATGCCCGCTCCGGCCGTGCCCGCACGACCGGAGCCCGGATCGATCACGAGCAGCCTGTCGGCCACGGAGTCGCGTGGGTCAGCGGGCTCGACTCCCTCGATCGTCGGCCGCGGCAGTCCCGATCGTTCGGCAAGCACTCGGGCCAGCATCTCGACGTCGGCCACGATGCGGAGCCGAACGCGGGCGTGCGCCGGTGTGGCAGCCCACGCCTTGATGACAACCTCGGGTCCGATACCAGCGGGATCACCGCAGGTCAGCAGCAGGGCAGGCTTTTTGGCGGATGGCATCGGTGCGCTCGGAGACGGTCCTACGGGCTGGTCATATGGCTTGATCACCAGCGTGAGCCTACCATGATGTGCGTGAGGCGATGCTTGGCTTCGTCGCCCCACTCGGCATCATTCCCCGGACCGGACTGGCAGGCTCAATTATGGATCGCGTGTTCTCTCGGGCGGCACTCTTCGCGGTGGCGCTGATGGCGGCAACGGCTGGGCTGGGCCTGTGGCTGGGGGACCTGCACGGTCAGACGGCGCCCGCGGTGCTCCGCTGGGGCACGGTGCACCGGCTCTCCGGCGTGCTGGCGGCGCTCATGGTGGTGCTCGTCAACAGCATGGCGGTCACCTACTTCATCGGCACCGGCCGCTGGTGCCGGGAGGTGGTGGAGACGTATGGACTCGATGGCAGCTACATCGAAAGGAGCCGGCGGCTGAAACGGGCGGCCTTTCCATTCGCCCTGATGGGCATGCTGGCGGTGGTGACGATCGTCGCGCTCGGCGGCGCGGCGGACCCGGCATCGGGCCGACCCGGCACGCAGCAGTGGGTCACGCCGCACCTGCTCGGCGGCCTCGGCCTGGCGGCGATGATCGCCTGGTGCTTCCAGTCCCAGGTGCCGCAGATCCGTCGGCAGCAGGGGCTGATCGAGGAAGTGATGGGCGAGGTCCGCGAATCCCGCCGCAAGCGCGGCCTCGACGTCGAGTGACCTGGCTTCGGTCGTAGTCGCCCGCATTGGTTCGCCGGCTGCGGCATGCTCGTCGCCGGCGGATTCTGCTACGGGAGGCTCTTGGACGAATCGTGCATCGCTCGTGAGTCGCAGAATTCACCGGACTCCTGCGCGTGCCTCCGACCGGCTCCTCAGCGGCAACCTTCAAGCGAAACACGACATCGTGTCGTTTTCGCTTTGCCGACCTCCGTCGGCTGGTGCTAACCCGGCCCGCGGTTTCACGGCAAGGCTCGGCCTCCTGCCGACCTTGCCTTGGCCGACCTCCGTCGGCTGGTGCTAACCCGGCCCTCCGGGCCTAGTGTGGGGATAACATGCGTCTTGCATCATCCGTGAGGGGCTGCCCGTGTCCCGAGAGCCGGCGTTGCTGACAAGCGCAGGCAGGATGCCGAAGCGCAGTCAGCATCGAGTGAGCGAAGGCCATGGATGGCCGTAGCGAACGTCCGGCGACGGGACACGGGCAGCCCCGAACCGTGGCCGACTAATGTCCGCCGTGCGATTCCGTCGCGTGCGCATGCGCGTGGGTGTGGGCGTGCGATGACCGCTCCATCACGGTGATGCCCCAGGCGATCGCCAGGCCGAGTGCCAGACTCGATGTCAGGAGCACGCGGTCGTGGCTGTGAAACTGCACCTCTGGCAGGAGGTCGGCGGCCGCGATGCACAGAAAGGCACCGGCGGCGAGGGCCATCGCCACGCCGATGATCGTCTCCTGCTGGCTGCCAAACACTCGTAGGCTGGCGAGAAATGCAACCGCGCCGAGCGGCACGATGAGAGCATAGAGGCCGTTGGCGATGCTGCGGCCGCGGCTGGACACGCCGGCGTTCAGCATCAGCGTGCCAATGATGGCGGCGTCGAACGGCTTGTGCAGGACGACAGCGAGGAACGTGGCGAACCCCGCGAGCCAGCCTGCGCCGTGATCGGCATCTGCCCGCACCGAAGCGGCCAACGCCGCGCCGTCAGCGAGGCTGTGGAGTGCGAGTCCGGCAAAAGCGCCGCACCAGGCCCAGCGACCGCCCACTGGAGCCGCATGCGCAACGGCATGGCCGTGACCGTGCTCGCAATCGTGGCCGTGATCATGCCCGTGATCGCTGCCATCGGCCGTGTGGTGCGAGTGGCCGTGAAAGGCACGTTCGAGCAGGAACATCAGGAAGAACCCCGCCAGCACCCAGAGCATCGTGGTGTCGATCTGCCGGTCGAGTTGGAGAAACGCATGAGGTAGGAGATGCAGGAGGCCGACGCCGAGCAGCACGCCGCCGGTCAGCGAGAGCAGCACCTGCATCCGGCGATGCCCCATGGAAAGAAACGACAGCGACGACCCGCCGGCGTAGGCCGCGGCTGCCACCACGGCCAATTGGATGGCGAGTGTCAGGAACGGCAGGTCGCTGGGGAATGTCGCAGCCGGAAGGGGTTGCATGCAGAGGGCCCGGTGGAAGTGGGGAAGCCCACCATGATCATGCGGCGCGGCCCGCAGGGCAAGCGGCCTGCAATGCCGGCTTCGGGGTGTGTGGTCTACCGCCGGTAATTGTAGGGGGCCGGCATGGTCTGATACGACCGCGCCGCCTGCTCCATCTGCTGTCGGGCCAGCGACATCCGCTCCGTCCGGGCGGCATCCGTGGCGGCGATCAACCCCAGGGCAATGACCAGCACGTAGGCCACGATGTTCGACCAGAGGACGGGACCGTGGAATTTCAGTGCGGTGCCGAACGCTTTCTTCACCTTGGTACCGAACAGGCCGAGCCTGACGCTCCAGATCTCGTCGAGTACCAGGTGCGTCAGAAAGCCGAGCACCACCGCGCCGGAGATGAAATATCGCCGCATCGGGTCATCGTGGCTGAAGGTCAGGAAGGTGAGTTGGCCGGCGATCGCCGCCGCTGGCAGGCTGTGAAACATGCCGCGGTGGACGGAGTAGTGCTCGAGCAGCCAGGTCACGCCAAACCGGATCAACGCGTAGACCACGGCGCCGGCGAGGATGATCGCCTCCATCGGCAGGCCCATCTGATGGAATCGTTGCAGCAGCAGCATTGGCGCGATGGCGGCGGCAAATGCCACGCTTTCCCGCATGGGCACGCCGGGGCCGCTGTCGAGATCGGGCAGCATGCCGGCGACGGCACAGACGGTGCCGCCGAGGAGGCAGGTGACCGGGGGCATCCCGCCCACATACCACGCAGCGGCGGCGTAGCCGGCGCCTACGATGGTCGAACCGGTGATGTGCGCCTGGAATCCGGGCACTGCGATCCCCCGCCAAAGTCCTGCCTACCTGTCTGCGCCTGGGAGCGACCGCACGCGCACGACATGCCGGCGCGACCGCCCACCAAGGCGGTCAGCACAGACACAGAAGGGGTATCGACATCGGAAGCATCGACACGTTTGGAGATTCAGCGTCGGCTGCGCGGTCACCAGCCCCCCTGCACTGCCCGCTGGAAAAGATCACGCATCCGGAAAAGATCAGCAAAAGATCAGCAAGAACAGGGGCTTTTGG
>CAYSPN010000376.1:0-6106 GCA_964432895.1 uncultured Candidatus Kuenenia sp. | reverse complement strand
GGCGGGCATGTTTCGCGTAGCTTGCTGCAAAGCGGATGTTTCATGTGGAAATCACCGTGCGAGCGAACGAAGCGGCAGTCTTTGGCGAAATTGAGACTCATTCTCAATTAGGTTAAGGGCATTGTAGGCCGGGGTGGCTCTATGTCAACCGTTGGGTGCGTTGAGGGTCGCCCTTGCCGGCTGCGGGGCTTCAATGACGAACCCGCCGCGAGACAGAACGTAGGAAAGCGACGAGGTTTGCGTCGCCCCCTACACTGTTTTTTCAGAGTCGGTACAAAGATACGTTTCGAGCGCAGGGTTCGCGCGGGGTAGGCGTTCACGTCGGCACGAAAGTGCTGGAGCAAGGAGCACGTTCAAGTCATGCACGCAGTCACGACACCTGGTGCCTCACCGGCACATCGCGGCGAGAGCGACGTCATCGTCGAAGCGAGGAATCTCTCCAAGATCTATCGCGACTTCTGGGGACGCAGCAAAAAGGTGGCCCTCAAGCCGCTCGACCTCGAGATTCGGCGGGGTGAGATCTTCGGGCTGCTGGGTCCCAACGGGTCGGGGAAGACCACGACCATCAAACTGCTGCTCGGACTTGTCTTTCCGAGTTCGGGCGAAGCACTCGTCTTCGGTCGCGACGCCACCGACGTGTCCAAGAACGAACGCATCGGCTATCTCCCCGAGGAATCGTATCTCTACAAGTTCCTCGATGCTGAAGAGACGCTCGACTTCTACGGACGGCTCTTCGACATGCCACCGGAAGAGCGGAAGCGGCGGGCCGACTCGCTCATCGAGATGGTCGGCTTGGGCCGCGATAAAAAGCGGCAACTCCGCGAGTATTCCAAGGGCATGACCCGGCGTATCGGCGTGGCGCAGGCGCTCATCAACGATCCCGAACTCGTGGTGCTCGACGAGCCCACCAGCGGCCTCGACCCGATCGGCACCCGCGAGATGAAAGACCTCATCATCGATCTCAAGCAGCGGGGCAAGACGGTGATCCTCTGCTCCCATCTGCTGGCCGACGTGGAGGACGTCTGCGATCGGATCGCGGTGCTGCACCAGGGCGAACTCAAAGAACTCGGCCGCGTTGAAGACCTGCTGCGGGTGACCGACGTCACGCAGATCCGTGCCCAGGGCCTCTCTCCTGAGGCCCGGGAGGAGATCCGTGCGGTGCTCGCACGACACGGCCGTTCGGACGTGGAAATCGGCAATCCGCGGACGACACTGGAGGACCTGTTCCTCGATGTGGTTCGCGACACGCAGGCCCGTCCGGGCCGCCGCGCCCGGCAGGCTTCTGCCGACGGCGCCCAGCAACAGAAGGGTTGAGCCACAGCCATGGTATTGGAAGAGGAAATCCCGAAGTTCTCGGCGTGGATCGGTCCGGCGATGTTGTGGTATGTGTTTGCCGCCAGTTTGGTGGCGGTCTTCGCGGCAGCGGTCGCGTGGCTGACACAATCGGTGCTGTACGGGCCGCTGGCGGCCGGTGACCGCGTCTACCGGGGTGTGCTGACGGGCCTGGCCGACCTGGCGGGCATGTCGCCCCGGCGGATCTGGGCGTTGGCTCGGCTGGCGATCCAGGAGTCGCTGCGTCGCAACGTGCTCGTCGCGCTCGCGCTGTTTCTGCTCATCGTGTTGTTCGCGGGATGGTTTCTCGATCCCAAGAGCGTCAATCCGGGCAAGCTCTACCTTGGCTTCATCCTCGGGGCCACCAACCTGCTGGTCTGCCTGGTGACGCTTGTGCTCTCCGTCTTCAGCCTGCCAGCCGACATCAAGGCCAAGGCGATTCAGACCGTCACCACCAAGCCCGTCCGCACCGGCGAGATCGTGCTGGGCCGCATGCTCGGCTTCTCGATCGTTGGGGCGGTGCTGCTGGCGATCATGGGTCTGATCGGCTGGGCGTTCGTCGTGCGGAGCGTGAGCCACGGCCACGCGATCGCCGTCGAGGACATGATCGAACTCAAAGACGTGGGCGGGGCCGTCACCGGGCTTGAGGGCCGAACGAGCCTCGATCGCGGCCATCGTCACCGTGTCGAACTCGATGCCGCCGGCATCGGCTGGACCGACAACGTGCAGGGGCATCGCCATGCCGTGCAGCGGTCTGGCAGCCGATACACAATCGGTGCCGCCGAGGGGATGCTGGAAGCCCGGCGTCCATTGCGGGGCACGCTCCGGTTTCTCGATCGCGAAGGTCGGCCCAGCACAAAGGGCATCAGCGTCGGCTCCGAGTGGACCTACCGGCAATACATCGAGGGCGGCAGCCTCGCCGCCGCGATCTGGAAATTCGAGGGAATCTCGGAGCGAGAGTATTCCAACGGACTGCCGCTCGAGATGATCGTGCGGGTGTTTCGCACCTACAAGGGGACGATCGAGAAGGGGATCAAGGGCAGCGTGCGGGTTCGCAATCCCGCCAGCGGCCTGCAGACCGACCCGTTCTACTTTACCGCCCGGGAATTCACGATCGATTCGCTGCTCATTCCGCGGAAGCTGGCCTCCACATCGACCGACGGCGGCACCCGCCAGGTCGACCTGTTTCAGGACATCGTGGCCGACGGCCGGGTCGAGGTGATCCTGCAGTGCCTGGAACCGGCGCAGTATTACGGCGTCGCGCAGGCCGACTTCTACCTACGGGCGGGCGACGGATCGTTTGCCGTCAACTATGCCAAGAGTTGCCTGGGAATCCTGTTCTCGATGCTGCTGGTCACGGCGATGGGTGTGATGTTCAGCACGTTCCTGGGGGGGCCGCTGGCCCTGTTTGCCACGCTGGCCGTGGTGCTCGTCGGCCAATTCCGCGAGTTCATCCAGCGGCTGTTTGAAAGCCAGGTGACGGGCGACTCGTCGATCGTTCCAGGCGGCGGGCCGATCGAATCCCTCTACCGGATCGTGACGCAAGAAAGCATCACGGTCGAACTTGCTTCGTCGCCGGCCGTACAGATCATGAAGACGGTCGACACGTTCCTCCTGGCGCCCATGCAACTGCTGGCGGGGATCTTTCCGTCGCTCAGTTCGCTTGGCACGAGTGATTTCGTGGCGGGCGGGTTCGACATTCCCTTCGATCTGGTGGCCGAGCACGGCATGGAAACAATCGGGTATCTGCTGGCGTTCTTCATCGCCGGCGCCTTCTGTCTCAGGGCTCGCGAGGTGGCATCATGACCCCGACTTCATCCCCGCAGCAATTCTCGCGTGGATCGGCAGGCGGCCAGCGGAAGCCTGCTGGCTTGTGGCTCGGGCTCCGGCCCGGCACGCTCCTGGCACTCGTCGGCATCGCCGTTCTGCTCGTGCCGCTCTCGGCCCTGAGCCAGCCGGCAGACTCGGCCAGCAAAGGGGGCAAGCTCGCCAAGCTCCGCGAGCAGTTCGGATTGTCGCAAGCAAATCTCGGCGAGGTCGATCCAACCAGTGAGGCGATGCGTCTGGCGACGCTGGGGCTCAAGAACGTTGCCGTGACGCTTCTTTGGGATCGTGCCAATTACTACAAGAAGGTGGAGGACTGGACGAACCTGTCGGCCGTGCTCGAGCAGATGACCAAACTGCAGCCGAACTTCTACTCGGTCTGGGATTTCCAGGCCCACAACCTCTCCTACAACATCTCGGTCGAATTCGATGACTACCACGACCGGTATGCCTGGGTGATGAAGGGAATCGAGTTTCTCCGACAGGGTATTTCGTACAATCTCCGCGAGCCCCGTTTGCTGGGACGCATGGGCTGGTTTATCGGCCAGAAAGTGGGCAAGGCGGACGAAAAGAAGCAGTACCGTCGCCTCTTCAAGGCGGACGAGGATTTCCACGAACGCGACCGGCCGGGCCGCACGCTGCCCGAACGCGACAATTGGCTGGTGGCCCGCGAGAAGTACCGAGCAGGACAGCAGATCGTCGACGCTGGGGCGCCCCTCAAGACCACCGCCCTCATCTATCACAGCGAGCCGATGATGACGGCCGTGAACTATGCCAAGGCATTGGAGGAGGACGGCACCTTCGGCGTTGCCGCCCGTGACGGCTGGAAGCTGGCGGGCGATGAGATGCGACGTTTCTCGGTGCGTGAGATTCCCACGACCTGGGATGTGCCGATCCGGCTTGGTATGCGTGAGGCCGAACTGGCCAGAGCTGACCGCCTGGCCGGCGAACTCGAGCAGCTGATGCCCGGCCGCTTCAAGGCGATCGAGGATTCGAAGCGGGCCTCGCTGACGGCCGACCAAAAGGCTGCGATCGACGTGTCGCCGCTGGAGCGGACCGACGCGCAGCACGCCGATGCCCGGGTCGCCACGGAGATCGTGAAGGTCGATTGGCCGATGGTGGTCGCCGAGGCACCGGCCGACGTTCGCTCGCGGGCGAAGGAACTCCTCCGGCAGTACACGGAGGCAAAGGAAACGGCCGACATCATCGACCGCTATCGGGAAATCGTAAACTTCGACGTCTGGCGGGCGACCTGCGAGGCCGAGGTCACGGAGCCGGCGATCAAGGCCCGCGAAGCCACCTGGCGGGCTGAAAGAGATTTCGAGAACGCGCGGCTGCAGCCCGCGAAGCAGGCCTACGAGGAGGCCTTTGCGGCCTGGCGGGAGGTGCTCGATGGTTCGCCGGTGCTCCGCGCAGACCAGATCACCAAGGACGACATCAACGAGGTGGTGGATCGGTATCGGAAACTGCTGGAGCAACTGGACGAGCCGTTCCCCAAGTCGTTCCCGCTGCAGGACATCCTGAGCACCAGGCTGCCGCAGTAGCCCAAGCCGGCGCAGGAGGCAGACCGCCGCAATCGGCGGATGTCTAATAGGGCGTGGCATGGTCGACGGTTCGGGGCTGCCCACGCCCCGTCGCCGGACGTTCGCTCCGGCACGACCAATCCGCCTTTGGTGGATCGGTGCCCGGGCCTTCGCTCACTCGATGCTGACTGCGCTAGCCAGATCGCCTCCGCTTCGGCATCCTGCCTGCGCCGACCAATCCGCTGAGACGGATCGGTGCCCGAGCAACGCCGGCTCTCGGGCCATGGGCAGCCCCTCACGGATTTGGCGGCCTAGGCCGGGCGGATCAGCAGCTTGTCGATCCGGCGGCCGTCCATGTCGACCACCTCGATCACGACGCCTCGCCACCGCAGCGTGTCGCCTGTCGTGGGAATCCGCTCGAGTTCGGCGAGCACGAGCCCCGACACGGTCGAGTAATCACGAGGCACGGCGTCGAGCTTGATGCCGAGCTTCTTGGCAAGATCCTCGACGCCCGCGCCGCCGTCCACCAGCCACGAGCCATCCTCCCGCTGCACGAACTGCGAGGCCTCATGGCGATGCTCGTCGTGGATCTCGCCGACCAGTTCCTCCAGCACGTCCTCCAGCGTCACGAGACCCTCGGTGCCGCCGTATTCGTCGAGCACGATGGCAAGCTGGTTCTTTTCCTTCTGGAAGAGTTCGAGCAGCCGGTCGAGCGGCATCGTCTCCGGCACGAAGAGGGCACGGTGCATGATCTTGCGGAGTTCGATCGGCCAGCCCATCCAGTTCTGGCGGAGCACGTCCTTCAGCGACACGTAGCCGAGGATGTGGTCAAGCGATCCCTCGTAGACCGGCAGCCGTGAATAGCCAGCCATGGCGATCGCGCCGAGCACCTCGCCGGGAGGCGTTTCGATGTCGAGCGCGTCGAGGTCGATCCGCGGCCGCATGATGTCGCGGACCATTCGCTCGCCGAGGCGGAGCGCCTCGGTCGCCACCGCCTGTTCCACGGCCTCGAGCACGCCCTCGGCGCGGCCGGCCTCGAGGAGGTGTTCGATGTCGTCCACCGACACGCTCGGCCCATCCTGTTTGTGGGCTCCCAGCAGGGCAAGCACGGCCGACGTTGACGCGCCCATCAGCCAAACGAGCGGCCGGGTGACCTGCGAGAAGATCTTCATGGCCGGGGCGGCCAGTCGGGCAAAGTCCTCAGCGCGGCGAAGCGCCAGACGCTTGGGCACCAGTTCGCCAAACACGAGGGTGAAGAACGACAACAGCACCACGAACAGGGTAAGGGCGATCGGTCTGGCCATGGCATCCACGGCCGGTGGGGCGAGGGTCGTGATCCAATCGGCGAGGTCGCTCACCAGGCTGTCGCCACCGTAGGCCGCGGCCAGCGTGCCGACCAGCGTGATCCCGATTTGCACGGTGGGCAG
>CAYSPN010000375.1:0-1973 GCA_964432895.1 uncultured Candidatus Kuenenia sp. | reverse complement strand
ACCTGCTTGATCGACGAGTTCTTGCTGTCACCCGACGGATCGAGCTGATACCGCACCGGGTCTTCGCCGCCCTCGCCGGTGTTGCTGCGGCCGCCGAGCCGGTTCATTGCAATGGCGAGCGTCTCATGGGCCTCCTTCGAGATCGAGCCATACGACATCGCGCCGGTGGCGAACCGCTTCACGATCTCCTTGGCCGGTTCGACCTCGTCGAGAGGGATGGATGTGTCGTCCCAGTTGAAGTCGAGCAGACCGCGGAGCGTGAGCAGCTTCGTCTGCTGCTCGTCGATCAGCCGCTGATACTTCTTGAACTCCTCCCGGCTGTTGATCTGGGTCGACCGCTGGAGCGTCGACACGACGTCGGGCGAGAGCATGTGAGCCTCTCCCTTCCGCCGCCACTGGTAGCGGCCGCCCACGTCGAGTTCGAGCGTCTGCGGAACGCTGGTCTTGGGCCACGCATGCTCGTGACGCTTGAAGGTCTCATCGGCCACGCCGTCGAGGCCGATGCCGCCGATCCGGCTGGGCGTCCGCGTGAAGAATTCGTCGACAAGCGCCTGCTCGAGTCCGACCGCCTCGAAAATCTGCGCGCCGCGGTAGCTCTGCTGCGTGGAGATGCCCATCTTGCTCATCACCTTGAGCAGGCCCTTGGAGGCCGCCTTGGCGAAGTTCTTGTGAAGCTTCTCGCGCGGATACTCGGCCGAGATCATCCGCTCCGCCTGCATCTGGTCGATCGTGGCGAAGGCGAGATAGGGGTTGACGGCGCCGGCGCCGTAGCCCGTGAGCAGGGCGAAGTGCTGCACCTCGCGGGCCTCGCCCGTCTCCACGACGATGCCGCACCGCGTCCGAGATCCCTCCCGCACAAGGTGGTGGTGCACGCCGCCGGTCGCGAGCAGCACCGGCACGGCGGCCTTATCCCGGCAGATGCCGCGGTCGGAGAGCACGATGATCGTGGCGCCGCCTGCAACAGCCTGGGAGGCTTCGGCACGGATCACATCGAGCCGCTTTCGCATCCCGACCGCCCCTTCCGCAGCCGGAAAGAGCATCGAGATGGTCTTCGCAACGAGCCCGGGCTGAGTGAGCGACTTGATCCGCGCACATTCGGCGTTGGTGATCACCGGCGTTTCCAGCCGCAGGAGCCGGCACTGCTCCGGCTTCGAGTCGAGCAGATTTCCCTCGCTGCCGATCGTGGTGATCATCGACGTGATGATCTCCTCGCGAATGGCATCGAGCGGCGGGTTGGTGACCTGCGCGAAGAGCTGCTTGAAGTAGTTGGCGAGGAGCTGTGGTCGGTCGGAGAGCACGGCCAACGGCGTGTCGTTGCCCATCGAGCCGATCGGCTCGGCACCGTCGGTAGCCATCGGTGCGATGATCACCTTGAGGTCTTCGAGCGTGTAGCCGTGGGCCCGCTGCAGTTCGAGCAGGCTCGACGGCTCGCCCGCCACGCCCGCCGCCCGCCAGGGGTCCATGGCATGGGCAGCGGCGTTGCCATTCGAAGCTCCTAGCAGTTCCTCGGGCAGCACGGCCCGCGACTTCGTCACGTCTGCCACGTTCGCCGGATCGGCAATCTGGTCGAGCCGCACCTGCTGGGTTGCGATCCATTCCCGCCACGGCTTCGCGCTGGCGAGCTTCCGCTTGATCTCGTCATCCTCGACGATCCGTCCTTCCTTGGTGTCAACCAGGAACATGCGGCCCGGACGCAGCCGGCCCTTGCGGACCACCTCGCCCGCCGGCAGTTGCAGCACACCTGCTTCGCTCGCCATCACCACGAGCCCGTCCTTCATCTGCCACCAGCGTCCCGGCCGCAGGCCGTTGCGGTCGAGTGTGGCACCGATCCGGGTGCCATCGGTGAAGGCGAGGGCAGCCGGACCGTCCCACGGCTCCATGAGGCAGGCTTGGAATTCGTAGTAGGCCTTGAGGTCGTCCGCCATGCTCTCGTGGCCGCTCCACGGCTCCGGAATGAGCATACTCACCGCCTC
>CAYSPN010000374.1:0-3011 GCA_964432895.1 uncultured Candidatus Kuenenia sp. | reverse complement strand
GCCACCCGCCTCTTCCACACTGCCCGCACCATGACGGATTCCCTGTCAGACGCTGAAGACATCGTGCACGATGTGTTCGTGGAGCTGGCCCGCTCCCGCGACCGGCTCGCCCGAATCACCGATCTCGACGCCTACATCTTCACGATGCTGCGTCATGCGGTCAGCCGACGGCGGCGGCGGCGGGACGTGGACCGGCGGGCGATTGATACCGTCGCGAGGCAGCGAGTCGAGGCCGGCCGTTTCACCACGCAGCCGGCGGAGCCGGTGGACGACGAGCTGACCGCCGCCGTGGCGGCGCTGCCGGCGGACCAGCGGGAGGTGCTCGCCCTGAAGATCGACGGCGGCCTCACCTTCGCGGAGATCGCGGCCGTGATCGGCACGAGCCTCAACACCGCCGCCAGCCGCTACCGCTATGCCCTGGAGAAACTCCGCACCACGATCACAGTCTCGGAGGCCGTCCGATGAACGAGCGATTCGACCGCGACATGTCAGCCATCGAGCGGATGCTCGCCGACCGCACGCTCCAACCGCCGCCTCCCGCACTACGGACTCGGGTTCTCACAGCCGTCGACAACGTGCTCCCGAAAAAGGTGCCTGGCACCAAATATGGGCAAGCTGCGCAACCGCATCCCCCAGAATACGCAGATTTGGTGCCTGGCACCGTTTTGATGGGCACGGCCCTGTCGTTCCTGATCATCGCGATGCTGTCGAGTGAAGCCGCCTCGCGCCACATCGGCGACACGACCGAGCGGCCGCTGCTCTCGTTCGCCAAGCGGGCCGAGGCGGCCGGCATCACGCTCGACGTCATGCCCCCGTCCACTGTGCAGTTGGCCGGCGGCCTGCCATCCGACACTGCCGTCCCGCAACACCGCGATACACTCCATGTGCTCGATACTCGCTCTTTCCTGCAGGGGGACCTCTGATGGGCCATTTTCTCTTCTTCGTGTTCGTCGTCGCATCCTGCCTGCTCTGGTCGGCCGCCTGCACGGCCGCAGCGGCGCGAACACAGCGGCCCTGGCTGCGGCGGCTCCTTGCGGCCGTGGCCGTGCTCGCGCCGGTCGTCGCGATCGCACCCTTCGTGGCGTTCACGGGCTTCCTCGCCTTCGTGAAGCACCTGCCGACCAACTGGTTTGGCCCCACGCTCGCCACGGTTCTCTCGGCCCTTATCGGCGGCTTCTGGATCGTCTGGGCGGGTCTTGCCCGGGCACACGCTACGCCGCTGCCGTTTTCGGCTGAGCCGGTGCCGCTGGCCGCTCGGTGGCCGGTCGTCGGTCTGGCGGCGGCCTTCGTGATGGCCAAGGCGGTTGCCTTCGGCACTCTGCTCATCCTCGACAACGCCGTTGCCGCGCAGGCACCGTATCTCCGGCTCGAAGCAGCGCAGCTCATGCAGACCAATCTCCCGCCCGCCGTGCCCGACCTGCAGAATGCCGCCCCGCTCTACCAGCAGGCCATCGCGGCACTCGAAGCCGATCCCACGCTGAAGGACCAGGACTCGCCGCTGGCCACGGCGACGACGATCGACGTGGCCAGCCCGGCCGTGATCGATCTGCTCGCGCGGCATGCCGCCGCGGTCGACTTGATCCGCCGCGCAGCCGATCGTGACACCTGCCGGTTCAAGCGGGACTGGACGCGTCCATCTTTCGAGATGCTGCTGCCCGAGATGCAATCGCTTCGTAACGCGGCCCGGCTCCTCTTGCTGGAGGCCCGCCGGGAGGCAGCCGACGGCAACGCAGAAGACGCCCTCCGCGACGCGGCACGCATCCAGCGGATCGGACGTCACGCCGCGAGTGAGCCGATCCTGATCTCGAACCTCGTCGGCATCGCGATCAACACCATGGCTCTCGAGACACTCGCACAGGTGCTGCCGACGCTTCGCAAGAGCGATCTCGCCACGCTCGATGCTCCCGAGATCCGCGACCTCGTCACGACCCCGCCGGCCATGGCGAGCCACTTCTACGGCGAGGAGGCCTTCGGGCTCTCCGTCTTCGCAGATCTGGCGGACAACCGACGCAGCGTGACCATGCTCAGCTACCTGCTCGGCAATTCGCAGCCAGAGCCGTTTCTTCTCCGCATCCTGCCGGCCTCACTCCTGTACCGCGTCTTCTTCCTCCCGGCCGATCTCGCGGGCTACCGGTGGATCATGGAGCAATACCAGTCAACGGCCAGTCGATCGGAGCCCTACCCCGACCTGACAAAGCGCATCGACGCCATCGAGAAGGAGATCCGTAACGGCAGCCCGGGCATTATGTCGTCGCAGTTTTTGCCGGCACTCGGAGCGATCTTTCGCCAGCAGACCCGCAGCGTTGCCAACCACCGCGTCGCCGCGGCGCTCGTCGCCGCGACGAAGCTGCGGCTCGAGACGAACGCGGTGCCAGAGACGTTTGACGAACTGGCAGCTCAGCTGGTTCCTCCTGCATCCCGTGACCCCTTCACGGCCGACCAGCCGCTGGTCTTGAAGCGGAACGACAACGCGCTGCTCGTCTACTCCGTCGGCCCCGACGGCGAGGACGACGGCGGCCCACCGACTCCCGGAGGAGACAAGGTCGAGGGCAACGACGACGTCGGGTTGTGGATGGCACTCTGAACAAACCCGGCTCCAGGCCCGGAGGTACGGGTAAGCACCAACCGACGGAAGTCGGCCAAGCCGGGGCGGCCACGATGGCCGTACTCGGCGTGATCACGGATTCCCTCGCTCGCGCTTCGGGCTTGGATGAGGCGGGGAGCCACGCGCCGCCCACTCCCATGCAAGCCCGACGCGCCAGCGAGGGAATCCGTGTAGCGAATCTCACAACGCGACGGATACCCCGAAGTCACGCATCAATCGCTGCCCTCCCCGTGCTGAACAGGACCAGGATGATGTCTACTTCACGGGCACATCAAAATCGCCGGTGCGGTCCCGCCACATGCAGTGGATGTGGTTGGCCGGATTCCCCTCGGCATCGGGCTGCACGTTGCACAGTTCGATGACGAAGGTCGGCCCCTCCACGCGGTAAGAGTGTCCGATGCCCGGC
>CAYSPN010000373.1:0-2867 GCA_964432895.1 uncultured Candidatus Kuenenia sp. | reverse complement strand
AGCCTGCGGGCGGGTTACCTGGCGGCGGTGGAGGCGTTTCTCGCCGACGTCCGCACCCGGGCCGCGGCCGTGCGGTGCGACTACTCCCTCATTCGCACTGGTGAGCCGGTCGACGCGGCGCTGGTGAAGTTTCTCGCGCGTCGCGCCAGCATGGCTGTCTAGAGGGGAACAGCCTGCCATGCCGACATTCGATTTTCTGCCGCTCTTGTGGTGGGGCCTGCCGTTCGTCGCGGCACCGGTCATCATCCACCTCATCAACCTGCTACGGCATCGCAAGGTGCCGTGGGCGGCGATGGAATTCCTGTTGGCCAGCCAGCGGAAGTACCGCACGCGGGTGCTGCTCAAGCAGATCCTGCTGCTCCTTTTGCGAGTGGCCGCCGTGCTGGGAATCGTGCTGGCCCTGGCGCAGCCGCGTTGGAAGACGGCGCTGGGACGAATGCTCGGCGGCGCGCGGACGGCGCATGTCGTGCTCCTTGATGACAGCTATTCAATGGGCGACCTGTCGGTGGAGGGACGGATCGGAGACTCGAGCTGTTTCGACCGCGGTCGGTTGGTCGTGGAACGGATCTGCGCCGAACTGGCCGCCGGACAGGGGCAGCAGGAGGTGGCGATCGGCCGGTTTTCTGCGTTTGACGAGAAGGGATTGGGGGACGCCACAACGCAGGCTGCCCAGACGAAGACAGCCGAAGCGGGGTTCGACATCCGCCTGCAGGCGGTGACGCCGCGGCTGGTGCAGGAGGTGCGCGACGAGTTGGCTGGTCGGATTCCATCCGCGAAGGCTTCCGGCCCGCGGGCGGCGGTGGCTGCGGCCGCTGGAGTGCTCGGCGGCGGCACCGGGGCGGCCAACGTCATCTGGCTGGTCAGCGATTTCCGCTTCAAGGACTGGAAGGCCGCCGACGAGACGGCGAGCCTGTTGCGGCAATTGTCCGACGCCGGCTGCGAACTGCGGCTGGTCGACTGCGCCGCCGACGGGAGCGACGGCCGGCAGCCGGGCAACCTGACGGTGGAACGGCTGGAGATGGCCGGGGGCGTGCCCGCCACGGGCGTGCTCGTGCCGCTGGAGGTGGCGGTGCGCAACAACTCCGACCGGGCGGTCCGCGACGTGGCAGTCGAACTCCGCGAGGACGCCTTGGGCCGGCCTGGCGTGCGGATCGCTGAAATCCCTGCCGGCGGTGTGGGGACGCAGCGGTTCGATGTCAGATTCACAAAAGCGGGCCCGCACCTTGTCGAGGCGACGATCGCCGCGGATGCCGTGGCCGCCGACAATGCACGGACGATGGCGGTCGATGTGGTCGACCGGGTCGATGTGCTGCTGATTGATGGCGACCCCACGGGGGGCGGCCGCACCGGCGACGCCTTCTATGTGGCCACAGCCTTGGCCCCGGGCGCCGGCGCGCCCACGGGATTGCGGCCGCGGATCGAGCCGCCGCGGAGCCTCGCCACGCTCGATCTGGCGTCGTTCGCCTGCATCTGGCTGCTCGACGTCGAACGGCTCGACCCGCCGGAGATCGCGGCGCTTGAGGCCTTTGTCCGGGCCGGCGGAGGCGTGGTTTTTTTCACCGGACCGCGTACGAAAGCCGAAGTCGTCAATCGTTCGTTGCATCGCGGCGGCGAGGGACTTTTTCCAGTGCCGCTGGCGGGGCCCGTCGAGCTGCTTCCCGACGCCGCCGGGGCCGCCGCGGCGCCGGACGTCGTCGTCGAGGAGCACCCGGTCGTGGCCGTGCTCTCCGGCCAACGGAATCCGCTGCTCGATGCCGTGCGGGTCGAGCGGTCGATGGCGGTGGAACGCGGCTTCGAGCCGGCGGCCACCAGCGGGCTGCGGAGACTGCTCTCGCTTCGCACCGGCGGGCCGCTCGTCGTCGAGCGGCCGTATGGCGACGGCATGGTCGTGGCGGTGCTGTCGACGGCGGCTCCCACGTGGAACAATTGGGCCCGCGGCAATCCGAGCTGGGTGGTGGTGATGCTGGAACTGGAGAGCCATCTCGCCCGCAGTCGCCGCCGCGCGGAGTCGCTGGAGGTGGGCGATCCCGTCACCGTCAGACTCGATGCGGCGGTCGACGAGATCGAGGTCGACATCGCGGTGCCACCGGATGGAACACTCGTGCATCAGACGGCGGTGGCGTCGTCCGCCGGAGGACTCGAGGCCACGCTTGCCGAGACGTCCGTGGCCGGCGGCTACACGGCCCGCTGGCGGCGGCTCGACGGCACCGAACGGGAGCGGCTCTTCGCCGTGAACGTCGCCGCCGACGAAGGCCAGCTGGAGCGGATTGGCCGCGAACGGCTGGACCGAGCGCTGGCGGGAGTGGCATTCAAGTATGACCGGGCTGAGTCACTCGAGCCCGATACCACCACGCTGGCCGGCGTGCCGCTGGTCAAGCCGCTGCTCTCCCTGCTCGCCGCCGTGCTCATCATCGAGCAGTTGGTGGCGTTTTCGGCCAGCTACCATGCCGCAGCCCGCGGAAAATCAGCCACCTGACGAGCTGAAGGCACGATTCCCCATGACACCACTCACCCTCGCCGTGTTTCCGCCACTGCCTTTACTGCCGTGTCTCCTCGCCTCATCCGAGCGGGTGCAGCATCGTATCACCAGTGGGCTGATCGACGGCTTTTCGCAGTGGTGGCAGATGCCGGCCCTCGTGCTGGGACTGGCAGCCGTCGCGATCTTCGTGCTCTGGATGTACCGCCGGGATGCAGCCGAATTGCCCCGCGGCATGGGGCTGGTGCTCGCGGCCCTGCGGCTGGGAGCGTTTGCGTCGGTGGCGGCCGCCTATCTCGACTTCGAACGGACGACGGAGCATGAGATCGTGTTTCCGTCGCGAGTGGCCGTCCTCGTCGACTCCAGCGCCAGCATGACGTTACGGGATGAC
>CAYSPN010000372.1:0-1692 GCA_964432895.1 uncultured Candidatus Kuenenia sp. | reverse complement strand
GATCTCCGCCCACGAGCCATCGGTCGAGCCGTCGTCGACCAGAAACAGCTCCCAGGCGATTCCTGCTGCGTCGAGCGACCTGCCGATCTCGGCCACCAGCGGGGTGATGTTGCCCGCCTCATCACGCACGGGAACAACGAGCGATGCGGCGGGCGTGGTCATGGCGGTGCGAGTGGTGGGCTGCGGGCCTCGGAATCTGCAGCAGGATACTGCCCCCGGCCGCTCTTCGCCATGCGTCAAAACGCCCCGTAGTCGGCACGACTGCTGACGATCTGAGGGCGGTTGGCGTACACTCTCGGGATCAAGGCCAGGTCGTGGTCACGCTCATGGTCGTGAATAGCAACGTGGAGCAGTCGGAGCGGTCTCCGGGACTTTCTCAGATGACAAAGCTGATTTCGTTCGGTGTGATCCTCGGGCTGGTGGTCATTTTCGGCCTGCTCTCACTCCGCGTGATGTCGAGCTTCCTGCTGCCGCTGTTACTGGCGGCGATGCTGGTGGTGATCTTCGGGCCGCTCCACCGCTGGCTGCGAGAGCGGTTTCTCGTGCCGGACTGGGTGGCGGCCGGGTTGACCACGCTGTTCGTGCTGCTGATTGTCCTTGTGCCGCTCTTCCTGCTCGTGTCGCGGGCTGGCGGCGATGCCGTGGCCATGCTCCGCAGTCCCGAGGGCATCCGTCTCGATCCCACCGTGCTCGATGGACTCGTTGACACGGTCAATGATGCCACCGGCCTGCACGTCACCAGCGAGAGCGTCAACGCGGAGCTCCGCAAGGTGGCCGAGGAATGGATCGGCCCGATCGCAGCCCGCGCGCCGGTGGTGATCGTCAAGCTTCTCATCGGTCTGATCGTGATGACGGTGAGCCTCTTCTACTTCCTCGCCGACGGCCGACGGATGTTCGAGGCGGTCACGCGACTCGTCCCCCTCGACCGACGGTATCAATGGCAGCTTCTCGACGAGTTCGAGGAGGTGAGCCGGGCGGTCGTGAGCTCCACCCTGCTGGCGGCAATCGTGCAGGCGGTGCTGGCGGGCTTCGGCTTTTACATTGCCGGCCTCGGCGGCGTGTTTCTCCTGACACTGCTGACGTTTTTCGGAGCGCTCGTGCCATTTGTCGGCGCGGCGGCCGTCTGGGGCACCGCCAGTCTCTACCTGCTCTTATTCGTGAAGAACACCTGGGCGGCCGCTGGCCTCGCCCTCTGGGGCGCGTGCGTGGTCTCCACGGTCGACAACATCATCAAGCCGATCGTGCTGCACGGGCAGTCGAAGCTCCACCCGCTCCTGGCCCTGCTGAGTGTGCTCGGCGGCGTGGGGGCCCTGGGGCCGATCGGAATCTTCGTGGGCCCGATCGCGGTGGCCTTTTTGCAAGCCGCCCTCACGATGCTCCAGGCCGAGATCGTCAGCCTCTCCGGGCCCAATGGGACCGAACTCGCGGGGGGGGCAGCCACGCCGGGGGCCGACGGAGTTGCACAAAGGGGCGTCGAGAGGGTGAAATCCTCCTGATGGCGGCGGCGGCAGGGCCGCAGGGCCAGGCGGATTCGATCCCGTCAGGGCTTCCTCGGATCAGTGGTTTTTTTGGACGTTTCTGGAGACGACTCTCGTGCGCACGAATCTGATCACGACGGCCCTGGTGCTGGGGGTTCTCACCGTGGGAATCCAATCGGTGTTTGGCATCGAGGCCGCCTTTGTGCCCGACGTC
>CAYSPN010000371.1:0-18015 GCA_964432895.1 uncultured Candidatus Kuenenia sp. | reverse complement strand
GACCTGCCGAAGCCATTTTTCAAGAAGGGCGTGCTCAAGCTCGAGGACTTGCAACCGGGCATGGAACTGCTGGGCTCGGTGCTCAACGTGGTCGACTTTGGCGCCTTTGTCGACATCGGCCTGCACGACAGCGGGCTTGTCCACATCAGCCATCTCTCCAATGACTACGTTCGTGACCCGCACGATGTGGTGAGTGTCGGCCAGGTCGTCCGAGTCTGGGTGCTTGAGATCGACAAGGGCCGTCGCCGTGTGGCCCTCACGATGATCAAGCCTGGCACGGGCCGGCAGGACGGCGGACCACGACGGGGAGACGGGCAGGCAGAAGGACAGCAGGAGCAGGGTCGGCCGCAGGGTCGCGGACGCGATCAGAACCGCTCGGCAGGCAGGCCACCCCGTCCGCCACGAGTTCCGGCTGCCGGTGCGCCAGCCAACGGCGGCGTTGCCACGCCGGCCACAGCACGGACGGACCGTCCGCAGGCCGGTGGTCGCCCGCAGGGTGTTGGTCGCCCGCAGGGCGGTGGTCGCGGTGGACGCGGACGTCCGCCGCAGCGGGAGCAGGAGCCGCGGGTCTACGTCGCGACCGCAGAGAAGGTCGCCAAGCCGTTGACCAAGAAGATGAAGGAAGGCAAGGAGCCGCTGCGAACCTTCGGCGATCTGAAGCAGTTCTTCACAACCCGTGAGGAGCCGCCGACGACCGAGCCGGAAGCCGACGGCGAAGCGACGGGTTGACGCGATTCGGTCCCGTAAGTCCCTTGCTTGCGCTGCGGGCTTGGATGACGCACGATTCCCATGCAAGCCCGATGCGCGAACGAGGGAATCCACGAACACACCGCGGTTTTAACGTTCGCGGAACGTGATACGGCCCTTGGTGAGGTCGTAGGGGGAGAGTTCGACCTTCACCTTGTCGCCCGGCACGATGCGGATGAAGTTTTTCCGCATCTTGCCCGCGACGTGAGCGTTGACGATGTGGCCGCCGGTGATCTGCACGCGGAACCGCGTGTTGGCGAGGGCCTGGGTGACGACCCCTTCCACTTCGAGAGCCTGTTCTTTTTCCGCCATGAATAACCTTGAGTAACCTTGCGTAGCCTTCTGGCAAACCGTGTTTGAAACCGTGCGCATACGGTTGCAAACCGCCTGCATGCAGGAATCATCGTAATCCCGGCCCCGGAAACAGTCCAGCCGCGGATGGGGCCATGGTGCCGCAGGGCGTCAGGAATCGTCGCCAGCGGCCTGCGGGGCCGATCCTGACGCCTTCCAACGCAGGTAGGCATCGAAGAAGCCGTCGAGGTTGCCGTCGAGCACACTCTGGAAGTTGCCGACATAGTGCCCTGTCCGCTGGTCTTTGACCCGCTGGTCGGGGTGGAGAAAGTAGTTGCGGATCTGCGATCCGAAACCGGTCTTCGGCTGCAGTTTGTAGCGGGCGAGCTGATCGGCCTCCCGCTTCTCCTCCTGCATACGGGCGATTCGAGCCCGGAGCATCTTGATCGCGGTGGCACGGTTTTTGTGCTGGCTCCGCTCGCTCTGACACTGCACGACGATGCCGGTGGGGAAGTGGGTGAGGCGGATGGCGCTGGAGGTCTTGTTGACGTGCTGGCCACCGGCACCGCTGGCCCGGAAGACGTCCTCGCGAATGTCCTCGTCGCGGATCTCCACCTCCGTGTCGTCGTCGGCGATCTCGGGGGAGACGTCGACCGCCGCGAAGCTCGTCTGCCGCTTGCCCTCGGAGTTGAACGGGCTGATCCGGACGAGACGGTGGATGCCCATCTCCCCCTTGAGATAGCCATAGGCCCACGGGCCGCGGATTGCGACCGTGGCACTCTGGATGCCGGCCACGTCGTCGTCCTGGCGATCGAGCAGTTCGACCGTGTAGTCGTGCTTGCCGGCCCAGGCCGAATACATCCGCAGCATCATCTCCGCCCAGTCGTTGGCGTCGGTGCCGCCGTCCCGGGCGTGGATCGACACGAGCGCATCGCTCGAGTCGTGCGGGCCAGAGAGGAGCGAGGCGAGTTCGAGGCTGTCGACGAGCTTCTCGAGCCGGTCGGCCTCTTGCTTGAGTTCGCCCTCGAGCGAGATGTCCTCACGGGCCAGCTCTTCCAGCGCCTCGAGGTCGCGACCGACGGCGAGCGCTTCCTCCAGCGGCTTGAGCAGCGTGTTGAGGGTTTTCAGCTGGGCGACGGTGGCCTGCGCCTTGCCCGTGTCGTTCCAGAAGTCGGCCTGTCCCATCGCGTCTTCGAGCTTCGTCGCGGAGGCCTTGCGTCCCTCCCAGTCAAAGGGAGTCCCGCAGCTGCAGCAGTCGGGCCCGGATGGTTTCGGAACGATTGAAAAGTGCTGTGTCCATGGGGGCGAGTCTACGCTTCTCGTCCGGAGAGGAGAAGGAGACCCGCGCCACGCTGCGTGGGTGGCGGTTCGGGGCTGCCCATGCCCCGTCGCCGGACGTTCGCTTTCGTATCCTGCCTTCGCTCACTCGTTGCTGACTGCGCTTTGCCATCCATGGCTCCGCTGGTCAGCAACGCCGGCTCTCAGGGCATGGGCAGCCCCTCACGGATGATTCCGGATCGCATAGAAGCCCGACGCGCAAGCGAGGGTATCCGCTGGTCTCTACCGGCGGGGCCACGACTTGGAAGCTGCCCAGATCGATGCCACGGAAGGAGTAGTTGCCCCGTGCGTCGGAACGGGGGGTGGCTACGGTGGCGCCGGCGGCCGTGACGAGTGTCACCATTGTACCCGCCACGCCACACGCACGGTGTTGTAGTCGGCCAGCCCATGGTCCCGGCCGCGCTGGATGTTGAGCGAGACCAGATCGAAGCCGCCCTGTCCGGGGGCCCCGAACAGGAAATTCCGAACGTCGTCGACCACCTTCGTGTCGATCTCTTGGGCCCGGTCGCTGGCCAGATACTTGAGCAACGGTTCGATGACCACCTCCGAGACCGACCGGGGATCGAAGAACGCATCCTTCAGCCGCACGTCGTCGCGAATAGGGTTGCCATTGTTGTCGAGGAACTGGATGTCCTCGCCAAGCATGCTGTGGCCCAGCCGGAAAGCCGCTGTGGAAAACTCGGTGGCAATGCCCGGATTCACGTCGGCGCGATAGCCCCGATAGTTCTGCAGGGCGTTGGCAACGGGCGTGTTGGGGGAATGTTTCGCGAGCAGGAAACCGCAAACGGCGTGCCAGCAGACTGGCGAAAGAGTCAGGCGGATCAATTCCTCACAATCTGGTTGCCGGGGAGCCGCCGAATCAGCCGTCGCATTTCGAGGACTCCAACCGTGGCCAGCACCTGCGAGGCGGCGAGGCCGCTTGAGTCGACGACGTCGTCGATGCTCACAGGCCTTGACGCCCCTCCGGCCAGGGCATCGTAGGCATCCAGCACCCGGCGTTCGATGTCGCCCAACTGCAGTTCAGCGGCACTGGTGACCGCCCGCCCGTCGGCCGTGGTGGCCGTTTCGAAGAGCGGTCCGAACTCCTCAAGGATGTCGTCCACGCTTGCGACGAGCTTCGCGCCGTCACGGATCAGCTGGTGACTGCCCCGCGACATGCGGCAGTCGATCGGCCCCGGCACCGCGAAGACTTCCCGGCCCTGTTCCGTCGCGAGCCGGGACGTGATCAGCGCTCCCGAACGGTCCGCGGCCTGTACGACCACGACTCCCAGCGACAGCCCCGACACGATCCGGTTCCGCTGTGGAAATGTGCCCACGTTCGGGTCTGTCAGAGGAGGCAGTTCGCTGATCAATGCGCCCGCTTCGATGACCTCGCGGGCCAGGTCGGCATGCTCCGGCGGATAGATGTTGAGCACGCCGCTGCCAAGCACGGCGATCGTCCGCCCGCCAGCTTTGATTGCCCCCCGATGGGCGGCGGCGTCGATCCCCCGGGCCAGACCGCTCACGACCGTGTAGCCGGCGCGGGCGAGGCCGGCGCCGAGTTGTTCGGCGACCTTCAGGCCATATGCGGTGGCGTGCCGGGCGCCGACGATGGCCACCGAGAGCGAGTCTTGGGGCAGGAGCGCGCCACGAGCGAACAGCAGTCCGGGCGGATCGTCGATCCGCGACAGAAGCGGCGGATATCCATCCTGGCCCTCGAGGAGGATGTCGACCGACCGCTTCCTGCAGAGGGCGATCACATCGTCGGCGACGGTAGAGTCGGCGAGAGTGGGAATGGCCGCGGCGAGCTTGGGACCAATCCTGCCGACCGAGGCGATCTCGGCAGGGCTGGCCGCGAACACACGCTCGGGCGTGCCGAACCGTTCGAGCAGCAGTCGCCGCAGGCGGGAGCCGATTCCCGGCACGCAGGCGAGGCGGACATGGCCAAGAAGGTCGGGCGGCAGATCGTCAGACGACATGAGATAAGACGGAATGGAGCGAGACGCTCAGGCTTCAGACGTGAACATTTGTCACGTTGTAGCGGGCTGTCCCTGCCACGTCAAATAAGCCAAGCCAAACAAGCCGAGCCAAACAAGCCGCGTCAGCCGGTGGCGCACTTGAGCTCGGCCAAGTGCTGGGCCGTGCCCACCAACCGATCCCAGTTCTTCTCCACGTATTCCGGTGGGCCACCGATCTGGGCCACGACCTGGGCCACCTGCTCGGTCGGCACCATCTCGATGGCGTCCCACGGGCAGACCTTGAGGTCGTAGGGGTTCGATTTCTTGCCAGGGATGTGCACGCAGACCTCGCAGCCCACGCACCGCTCGATGTCGATCTCGCACCAGCTCTGCAGGTTGTGGAACTGGTCGTATTGCTGCACCTTGAAGATGCAGTCGACCGGGCAGACCTCGAGGCACGACTCGCAGCCGGTGCAGTTGTCGGCGTTGATGACCGCCAGTTCCTTGGGCAGCTTTTTGCGGGGACCTGCTTTTGCCATGGTGGTGTTGATCGGCTGGAGGGGCGGGTGGACTCAAGCCCTGGTTTTTCCAAGGCGACTGACCGTCACCATCGTAGCCGTCAGCGTCGAACCGTCCAAATCCGGCGAGGAATGCGGGCCGGACGCGGGGCAAACGCCTGCGAGCCGGGGCTGTCGTTTTGACTACAGAGCCCGGCGGGTGGCCCGGCTAGACTCCCGAAACCATGAAGCCGATCGTCCAGATTTCGCTCGATTTCACCGACATCGACGAGGCCCTCGAGACGGACTCCCCCACATGAAAGCCGCCGCTGTCGTCAACTTCGCCCCTGAGAAGGGCTCCGTCGAGATCCGCGAGATCGAACAGCCGTCGATCGGCCCCGATGACGTGCTGCTGGAGGTGGCCAACGTCGGCGTCTGTGGCAGCGATCTCCATCAGTAGACCGCCGACCATTCGTGGCCGGTCAACTATCCGGTCGTCTTGGGCCACGAGTTCGGCGGCACGATCACCGCGGTTGGGGCGAACGCGCAGGGATGGAAAGAAGGGGATCGCGTGGTCAGTGAGACCGCCGCGATCATCAGCCACGACAACCCCATGACCCGCCGCGGCCTCTACAACCTCGATCCGACGCGGAAGGGGTTTGGGTATGGCGTCAACGGGGCGATGACCCGATTCGTGAAGGTGCCTTCGCGGATCCTGCATCGTGTGCCCGACCGGCTTCCGTTCGAACAGGCCTGCCTCACGGAGCCCTGCTGCGTCGCCTACTCGGCCGTCGTGAAGAACGCCCGGATCGAGCCGGGCGACAGGGTGGTCGTACTCGGGCCCGGCACGATCGGGATCCTCTGTGCCGCGATGGCCCGGCTCTGCGGCGCCGAGGTGGCGATCGTCGGCCTGCCCAACGACGCCCACCGCCTCGAGATCGCGAAGCAGTATGGCTGCAAGGTGATCATCGGCGATGCCAAGCCCTGGGCCCTGGAACGGGACGGGCTCGGCTGCGATGGCGTGGTCGATGCCGCCGGTGCAAGCGCCACGCTGAAGATCGCGCTCGACCTTGTCCGCCCCGCCGGCTGGATCAGCAAGGTGGGCTGGGGGCCGCAGCCGCTCAACTTCTCGCTCGATCCGCTCGTGCAGAAAAATGTCACACTGCAGGGGAGCTTCAGCCACAACTGGCCGATCTGGGAGCGGGTGATCGCACTGTTGGCGAGCGGCGCTCTCGACGTCCGCCCCATCATCGGCGGCGTCTGGCCGATCGAGAAGTGGCACGAGGCCTTCGAGAAGATGCACTCTGGCGCCGTCGTGAAGAGCGTGCTCGCCCCTGCGTGAGCCAACTTCGTTCAGGTGATACTTGCGGCTCAGCCGATGATGTCGCCGATGTCGACAAGATAAACCTGCCGGCCGCCGCGGTGTGCCGAATCGAAGACGACCTTCCGGCCGTCGCGGCTTGAAGACGGGTGCGTATCGCACCGCCACTCGCCACGGTAGGCCGGCGGCGACGGGAAGTGCCCTAGGGGCACGCGTCGGTTCGTGGGGATGTGATAGAGATACGGATGCTGCAGCGTGTCGGCGTCGGGATAGGTGTCGTTGAGCACCCAGTGGCTGTCCGTGCCCGGCACATACGTGTTGTGACCGTTCACGGTCATCACGTCCGGACCGACGACTTCCACGTTGTCCGTTCTGTCTTTGTAGAGGTAGAAGCGGCTCTTGTGCGAGGGATGCCAGGCCCAGGCGAAGACGTGTGTCGGATCCCGCCAGACAAAATGCGACGTGTCGCCCCAGGGGTCGAGCACGTGCACGCTTGTGCCGTCGAAGTTCATCGTGAGTGCCCGGGTGCGGAAGCTCTTCTCGTCGCCCGTCCGCCAGCGGTGCAGGAAGAAGAGCCGGGTGCCGTCGGGATTGCAGAGGAGGTGGTTGAACCAGTGCTTCGATGCGGCGCCGAAGGCCGCCTCAGGGCGGCCGGAGAATGGGATCGCGGCAGCATCGGCGAATGAGAAGATGAGCTGCTGCGCACCCGTTTGCATGTCGATCCGCCAGATGCCGGCGTTGTCGGGGGCGAGCACGTCGCGGTTGGGGTCGACGACGCCGGCGTAGCCGTAGCCGGGCCGTGTGTCGTTGAGTCGGCGAAAGTCTGGCGCGAAGCCGGTGCGGCCATCGTGCGACATGCAGTAAAACGGGTGTGGCAGTGTGCGAGTTCGCCCCGTGGCCACATCGTGCAGACGCGTGACGAACCGGCCGTCCTCCCGGTCGTTCCAAGCTACCTCGGCCGCCGTTCCGGGCACCCACTGCAGCATGCAGCCCTGCTGCCAGTTCCACGCACGGGTTGTGCCGATCTCGGTCCACTGGTCGCCGCTCTGCGTGTCGATCATCCCCACGCGGATGGCATCATCAACGGCAGGGGACCGCCCCTCGAAATCCACCTCGTTGGACAGCACGAACCGATTGGTCGGGTCGAAGAGCAGCTTGTCGTAATACCCGCGCCAGTGGTACCGCGGCCCACGCGTGATGGCCCGCACAGGAGGAAGCGTCTCCCCTGCCAGGTCAGCCGCGAGCAGACGGCCTGCCACCGCGGCCGGCAGGCCTGCGGCGGCCAGGCGGAGCAGGTCCCGCCGACTCAGGTGGCACCGATTTGTCTCACGCATCGGTCAGCATTCCTACGAAAGGCTTCTCACGTTCTCGCGCGCCTAAGAATCTGTGTTGGAGTGCCATTCCAGCGCGAGCTTGTTTAATCTAACCCCGTAGGGACGGCAAGGTGGCCGGCCGTCCGGATCCGGCTGCACAGAGCCTCGAACAATACACGTCTGCCCGACAGAGGTTTTCATGCGACTGGCTGGCAAGGTGGTTCTTGTCACGGGCAGCGCCACCGGTATCGGGCGGGCGGCACGGTCACGATGCCACCATCCTGCCAGCCCCATTCGGCGCCCTTCGTGCCGAACGTCTCCGTGAGTGGCTGGCCGTTCACGACAACCTGAAATCTGCCGGGCGTGCCCGGGGCCTCCCACCGCGCCACCCAGTCTTTCGTCCGCACCCACACGTGGTGCTCACCCGCCTCGCGAAAGGCCACCTTCGTCGTGGCGTCCGTGACAGGTGTGCCGAGACCGTGGGCGAGCAGATAGGGCGAGCCCATCGTTCGAATGAACTGGGTGTCGAGGCTCCAACCGCCATGGTCCGCGAAGCTCTCGGCTTCGACGAGCACGGTCGCGGCCGAAGCGACTGTCCCACAGCCCAAAAGCCCGACCAAGCCGATGACGGCCCGATGCACGAAAAGTCTCATGGCGTTGGCGAATCCTGAAGGCGTTCGGCAGTTGCGACATTCCGCACATGCCCGGCGAGAACATCGACGATTTCGTCCTTCGACGGGTCAAAACACTCGAAGGCGTGGGGCCAGCGAAAATGGATGTGCTGACTGTGGCTGTCGGCGATGTTGGCTTCGATCCAGGCCGATAGCGGTCGCCCCGCTTTGACGAACAACAGGGGTGGGCATTGGTTCCGCTCGATCATGTGAAAGAGGGGCACCGCCTCGTTGTACAGCCAAGGATCCTTGTCCGGGAACGCCGCCCAGTTTCCAGACACCACCCCGATGGCACCGTCCAGCGCGATGACGCCGCTCACATCGCTGGAAACATCACGGTGCTGACCGTCTCCCTCGAACCGCGGATCGCCATTGGTCACGCCAACCAGCCCGGCGATGTTGCCGCCCGCCGAACCGCCAGCCACGATGATGACGGCGGGATCCAGGTTGTAGGCGGCTGCATTTTTTCTTACCCATCGGACGGCTGCCTTCACGTCCCACACCGCCGCTGGAAAGCGAGCCTCCCGCCCGAGCCGGTATTCGACGGCGATGCAGGCAAAACCCCTCTTGGCCAGGCTCATGGCGACAGGCCGATTGGTACGGTGGCTACCGTCGAGCCAGCCGCCCCCATGGACAAAAATCACCACGGGGAGAGTGGCGGCAGGCCGCGTCTTCGGGGTGTAGAGATCCAGGAGCAGGGCCCGCTCTCCCAAAACGTTGTACGTGACGTTTTCATGGACTTCGAGGTCGGCCTCGGCAGGCCGCGCGGCGGGCCGTACCCCGCTGATCGCAGACTCTTCGAGTTGCATCGTCTTCCGGATCGCCGGGATGTAGTTGCTCTTCAGAAACCTGACGACTTCGGCATCGGCCCGCTCGTATTCGCTTTCCGCCTTCACGAGCAGTCCCGCGGCATTGCGCACCAGTGCAACCTCATATTTCTCATGGAACGGCCGCGGCGGAGGAAAACCCTCGAGATACGGATTCGGGCCCTTGTTCCGGATATCTGCCAGCCGGCCGTTGCTCTTGATCAATTCCTGGTCTTCGACGGCCCGGTCGAGCAGGCTTGCCGAGGTGGAGAGCGCGGCGAAATCGGAACGATGCACTGTCCCGCTGGCATCCTCGATCTCGAACCGCACCCGCGCCGGCTGGTCGTGAGGAGAGTCTGGCACGCTGAATTCGAAAGGGTACGTATCGTCGGTGTGATGCGAGACCGCACCACCGTGATCAATCGTGAGTCGCACCTGCTTCACATCGCTGGCACGGCACTCCACATAGGCATAGACCCACGACAGACGCTCGCCGAACGACAGTGTGATGGCCCGCGCGGAGCCACACGGCATGGCCACGGTGAGATCCGATGTCCCGCGACCGCCACCTGGCTGTGACCAGAGTTTGTTCTGGAACGTCGGCATGGGCACGAGCCCCTTGATGACCAACGACGTCAGTCCATGCGGTACGATCGGTACGTGGATGCGACCACCCTCGACTGGCACCGTCGCGGGCATCTTCACGCCGTCCTGCCAGACCTCGGCCACGACCATGCCCGACGGGCGGGCGAATCGGGAAAGGTCGATCGTTACCGCGACGTCTTCGAGCGGCCGATCGCATTGGTTCATGAGGGCGACGCACAGACTTTCCTCGCCGCGGCCGGCCACGTAATTCACCTGCACGTTATCCGTCGTCACCAGGCCCTTCGGCATCCACGGGAGAACGTTCTTCTGATCATGGAACCTGCCCGGTTTCCCATAGACGCGACCTCCGAGGTAGGCATAACCCTCGGCAAACTCTGCCGGAAACTCGATCGCCCCTCGGGAGCGGGCATACGCATCCGAGAAGAGATAGTCGAGCACAAGAGCCGCCATCGGCAGGCTGTGGTTGTAGTGCATCGACGTCGTCACCTTGAGTTCGTCTAAGGGGTGCGATGTGAAGTCGGCCTTCTCCTGTGCGGTCGAGTATTGCGTGTTGAAGTGGTAGCCGGGAAAACCGGCAAACCTGCCGACGATCGCCGAGCGGGCGATATCGTGCAAAAAGGGATCAGCGGTATCGTGCGAAAGCCGCATGAACAGCGGCGCGTGCGTGGCCAGATAGATCGCCAGTCGGGCGACCGTGCCGTTGCCTTCACAGATCAGCCCCTGCTCCGACACCCGCCACGCCGGCACAGTCTCGCGCGAAGCGGGCACGAGCCCCGGGTCGTCCGGCCGCCCGCGGCGCGGCGCGAAACCGCGTTCGTTCACCACGACATCGTCTTCGGGTACGGCGGGATAAAACCACACCAGCTGGGCATACTGCCGCGCGGCCTTGTGGGCGGCGGCGAGGTGCCGCGGATCCCGTGTTTCGAGCCAGAGCTCGTAGAGTTCTTTCCACGGCGGCAGCATGTAGTCGAAGAAGGTGCCCGTGCCCGCCTCGGCAAAATCGGTCGGTTGGCGGTCGATCCGCGCGGCGATCGCGTTTTCGGCCTTGGTGCGGGCCATGTCGAGCCGCGTTCGCTCGCCGGTGGCGCGAGAGAGCCAGAGGTCGCTCTGCCACGAGCCGCCCGGGCTCACCCAGTCGATGTTCAGCGTGCGGTCCACTGCAGAGAGCCGCTCCGCGCAGGCAAGAAAATAAAGATTCGTGCCATGCGTGATCCGGTGGAGCGCCGCCAATTCCGAAACGGGCATCGCCGGGCCGGCGAGCCGGCGGGATGGGATCTGGGAGCTCTTCGTCTCGTCGCTCAGCGCAAAAAGAAACTTTTCACGCGACAGTAGGTATTCCAGGATCGGGATGCCCTGCTCGTGAAACAGCCGCTCGTCGTCGGTCACCATTGCGAGCGTGAGAGGGTGAAGGGCACTGACATTCTTCACGGTGCCCTCCGAGTCGGGGTACGAATAGGCGCGATTCGCTGGATCGAATCGGCCCGCCGGTCCCGTCGCGAAGTCGACGATGGCTTCGAAGGCGCGGTTCAGGCTGGTGAGCGTGTTCTCACGCCGGTCCCGGAAGCCGCACACCTGTCGGGCAACGGCCTCGAACGTGGCGGTGAGAGGCCTGGTGTCATCCACCAAGACGATTGAAAACGAACGCGACTCACCGGCTGTGAGTGCCGCCTCCGCGCTGCCGGGGAATGGGGCGAAGACGAGCGGCTGGGCCATTCCCTGCTGATTCCGCACGGTCACGCCAAACCGTCGGTTGCGGCCGTTCGGCATCTCGTACGGGAACTGCCGAGGATCGGCCATGATGCCGACTGTTCCCGGGGCCGTCTGCACGAGGCAGCCGGGAATCGAGCAAATGTCGTCGGGAATCAGGAAGCTGGCCTCCGGTAGACGGCGGCCGTTCCAGACGAGAGGCTGGAAAAGTTCGATCACGGTGTCGAGCGCCGCCGCCGGAGCCCCGGCAAAGGCGACTGACCACTGGCCCGGCTTATTGACCATGAACGAATACTGCACCCGCCCTCCCGCGACCTCCGCCTTGATTTCGATGTCGTCGTGGGTGAAGTGCCACCTCGTGACGCCGGCGGCAGCGGTCACCGTCGGCCGGTCAAGCACGATCACGTCTCCGATATCGAAGACGTCGTGCACAACCCGTCCGTCGGCGCGCTTCCAGCCGGTCAGGTTGTAGATGGGGTGCTCCCGTTTCACACCGACGGGTGTGACACGATCGCGGGAACGCACAGCGAGAAACACGGGCTGAAACTCGGCGGCGACCGCCGTACCAGGGACGACCAAGACCGCCAGCGTGGTCGTGAGGAAAAACCGGCGGATCATGACGGCGAACGGCAGCAGGCTCATGCGAAGAGTTCCATCACGGGCTTGCCGTCGTTGGCGATCGTGAACGGCCGGCCCGACGGCGACAATTCCTTGGACTCGAGGTCGATCCCCAGGGCCCGCGCGACGGTGGCGTTGAAGTCGGGCATCGTGACGGGCTTGTCGGCGACACGCGTTCCCGTCGCATTGGATGCTCCGTGGACGACACCCCCCTTGATGCCCCCGCCAGCGAGCCACCATGTGAACGCCCCGGGATGGTGGCCACGGCCGGCCGTGACCGGATTGATCTCGGGCGTGCGACCAAACTCCGTTGTCAGAACCACGAGCGTCGTCCCGAGCAGTCCGCGGTCGTGGAGGTCGGCGAGAAGGGCCGCCAGCGACTGGTCGGTGGAGGGCGTCATCTGCTCCATCTGCACGACGTGGTCGTTGTGCGTGTCCCAGTTGTGCTCGTCGGTGACCTCCACGAATCGCACGCCGTGCTCGATGAGCCGGCGGGCGAGCAGGCAGCCCTTGCCGAACGTGTGGGGACCGTAGGCGGCCGCAACGGATGCCGGCTCCCGAGAGATGTCGAAGGCCGCGAGATCCTTGCTCCGCATGAGGTCCACCGCCTCCTCGTGGATCTTGGCGTAGGCGGCCACGGTCCGATTCTTCGTTCGCGACGAGAATCGGCTCGATAACGCTTGCACGAGCGCGTCGCGCCGGGCGAAGTCCGCCGGCGCGACGCCGCGCAAGACGGTCGAGTTCTGCAGGCCTGCTGATGGATCGATGATCGGCAGCGGGGAGAGGTGCGATTCCATGTAGCCGCTGCCAGGGTGCTGCGGGCTGCCGTTGACGAGCACGAACCCGGGCAGGAGCGGATTGACGGTCCCCAGTTTCTTGAGCGTCCAGGTGCCGAGCGACGGGTGGGCGATCGTCGGGGTCTGGAAATAGCTCGTCTGGGCCAGATAGGCGCCGCGGTCATGCACGCCCTGCGTCGACGTCATCGACCGCACGAGTGCGACGTGATGCATCTGGCGGGCCAGCTTCGGAAACCAGGCGCCAACCTGCACACCGTCGGCACTCGTGGCGATCGCCTCCACGCCCGCCATCTCCGGCCGGCCGGGCTTCGGGTCGAACGTGTCGACATGGGATATGCCGCCCCGCAGATAGATTGCGATCACCTGCTTCGCGCGGCCGCCTGCAGGAGGTGCTGCAGACACCCGTCCGGCGAGGCCGCCGATGCCGACGCCGAGGAAGCTCTTGGCGAACCGCTCCATGAAACGCCGGCGGGAGAAGTCTGTGTCGATCGTGGGCATGCTACTCACCTCACTGTACGAAGACGAACTCAGGAGTGTTGACGAGGGCCCAAGCAATGTCGCGTTCGGGGGTCTTGGAGAATCCCCACACGGCCCGGCTCGCCAGCAACTCCTCGTCGGTCGGGGGCCGGACAAGGATGGCCTGGTAGAGGCCGCGAATGCGTTCGTCTCGATCGTCGATCGTCGCGAGTGCCTTCATGAGGATCGACCTGGGGGCCAGCACCGCGCCGGTCAGCTCGCCATTCATGAGTGCCAGCGAGTGCGTCACCTTGGCATCGCGGCTGAAGGCATCGATCTCCCGCCGGTCGGACTGGCCGAACTGCCGCAGGAAATGGCCGAGCGGAACGGGCACGGCAAGCTCGGACGCGCGCACCCAGCCTTGAGTGAGCCGGCTCCAGCGGGGGTCCGACTCCTTCGTCTGGGTTGCGGGCATCAACCGTGCGGAAATCTTGAGTTCGGCGAGCTCGCGGCCGACGGCTACCAGCTCTGCCTCAAGTTGCTTTTCATCGTCACCGTGGCCGCCACGCCGCGTCTCATCGAGGCTGACGAGCAATGCTTTGCGGCGAAGGTCGTTTTCACGTCGCTTCCGGAAAAACTCGCTCAGAACTCGGGAGCGATCAAGCAACTCCTCGGGGCTCATGGCTGCGAGTTGCCGGTGCTCCTCCCGCTCCCAATCGTGATCGTTTAGGCTCCGACGTTCGTCGAGATCCTCGACAAGGAACACGAGCATGGAATCCCAGACCTGCTCCGCCGAGAGCCGGCGCATCATGGGGCCGCGGAGGGGAGAGGCTTGTCCCGCCGACGGCGGCTCGTCATCCGACCCGCTCTGGTAGAGCCGCGTATTGAGCACGACAGCGAGGAACGCCCGTTCGTCGAAGCCGAGCCGGGCGATCGAGTCGGCCAGGAAATCGAAGAGTTCCGGCTGTGCGGGCCGCGTCATCGGCGACAGCGAATCGACCTGCTCGACGAGTCCAACCCCCATCACCCGCTTCCAGAGCCGGTTGGCGATATTCCGTGAAAACCGCGGATTCCGGGGCGACGTCATCCATGCTGCGAGCGCTTCCCGGCGCGTCTCCACCGTGGCAGGGGCCTCGTCACCGAATGGCGTGCGGGTGCCGGCCTTGGTGCCGCGGGCCGGCTCCTTGGCGTAGTCCTTCGGATAAACGAGTTCCTTGGGCGTGTCCTTGGTGAGTCGCTTGAGGACGGCCACGGTTCGGCTCGCAGCCTGACGGACGTCGTCGCCGGCCTTCACCTCGTCGATTCTGGCCTGAAGTGCCTTCCAGTGCCTGACATTGTCGGTGGAAAAGCCTGCATCGCTGCAGAGGTTCGAGACGCCAAAGGTGTAGGCCGAGAGCTGGTAAAAGTCCTGTTGTGTGACGGGCTCATGCGGATGGTCGTGACACTGGGCACACTCGATGCGGGTGCCGAGGAAGACTCGGGCCATGTTCGACGTGTGGTCGAGCGGCATGCCGAGGTCGCGGAGATAAAAGCCCGCGGCCCCGTCGTCCCAGATGTATCCTTCCGACGTCACCAGCCGCCGCACGAACTCGTCATAGGGCATCCGGGACCGAACCGATTCCTTCACCCACTCGTCATACATCCAGCCGGGAACTCCGGGGATGCCGTTGCCGATCAGTCGCAGCAGATCGGCCTTCCAATTGAACGTGTGGCTCACATAGCCCTCACCGTCGAGCAGCTTGTCGATCAGCCGGGCCCGCCTGTCGGTCGAGGAATGGGCGAGAAACCTCTGGCTCTCTGCGAGGGTTGGAATCCGACCGGCGACGTCGAGGTACACCCGCCTGAGGAAGGTCTCATCGTCGGCCGGCGTATTGAGACGCGTACCCTGCTTCGCGTGCCAGGCGTCAACGAACGAATCAACCTGCCGGGCGAGGGCCGGCACGTCGGCCCGTGAGAGCGGTGTGTTGGCGAATTCGACCGCCGGCTGGCGTTGCTCGAACTCCTTCCACTCGCCGAGCGGCGCGCCGGCGGCGATCCAGCGACGCAGGAGATCCCGTTCGGCCTCCGAGAGCGGCTGGCCGCCCCCCTTGAGCGGCGGCATGAAGTGCTCGTCGGCAATCGGGAGCGAAACCCGCGAGAAGAGTTCGCTCGCGTCGGGCTTGCCTGCGACGACGACGCCGCTGTCGAGAATTCCGTCGGCCGTGTCGAGCCGCATCCCGGCTGCGGGCTCATCTTTCTTTCCACTGTGACAGGCGAAGCAGCGCGAATATAGGAGCGGCAGGATGTCGCGCTCGAAGTGGGGCGGTGTTGCACCCGCGTCGGCGAGGGTTTCGGCCGTGGCGGGCGAGACAATCGTGATGATCGGAGCTGCCAGAAGGCAGGCCGCGATGAGGCGACAAAGCGGGGTCATGGCAACACCAGTTCCGGACGGTGGCCGATCACGAGCTTCACGTCGTCGACGTAGTGTGCGCCGAACTCGTCAGTGCGTCGGCCCGGAACCTGTGAATCATTGGAAATGCCGGTACGGATCATCACGTAGTCGGTCTCAGGTGGAAGGCGCAGTTCGTTGGTGGCGCGCTGCCAGGTGGCGGGATCTGCGTCAAGCCGCACCCGGCTGCTCTGCGAGTGGGCGAGTGAATTCCGCGACACGTCGGCATCTGCCAGAGGCCCGCCGCCGTGGACCAGCGCCGTATCGAGGGCATAGATGGTGAGCGTGCAGAAGAGCGGATCGGCAGCGGATCCGGCGGCGTTAAAGAGCGCCCCGAGGTGCACCACTGCGGTTCCGTCGCTCAAGTCACGACGCAGGTGACGCAGGTCGACGATCCGGAAGACGTCACTTGCATGACTTTCCGGGATGAACCGCCCTTCGTGGTCGCCGCGGAGAAACCGCAGCATGTGGCGGCCGTGAGCGGGCTGCACGCCGTCGCTGACGCCGACGATATCCGCATAGTCGCCGCTCCAGACGCCGGGCTCCGACGGCATGCCCGCGGAATGCAACTGGACGTCTCCGTCGAAGCTCTCGCGCATGACCGTGACCGCCACGCTGCGGATCGGCGCGGCGTACGCAAGGACGATCGAAACGCTGCACATCCCGAGGAGAACACCCAAGGCGACGACGGCAACCCGCGAGCCGAGCCTAGCCCGCCACGCCGGCAGACGAATCGACGACGGCGTTCGATAGGCCTCATGCCGTAGCCGATCGTATACGAGCATCGATTGAACGAACTGGTCGCCGAAGAGCCTGCGTTTGGCCGGGTCGCCGGCCAGTTCCTCCTCGAAGACCGCCTGCTCCTCGGAGGAGAGCCCGCCGTCCTGAAACCGTACGATCCGTTCCAGGAATGCCAGGTCACCGGCAAGCCATTCGTTGGCGTCGCCGTTGCCGTCATTCCGGCTCTGTTCATCCGCGTGGCTGTGCATCTTCATCCCCCCTGCTGTAGCCGGGCCCGCATGCAGTCGCCAAGCGATTTGTGGACCCGGGCGAGTGCCTGGTAGACCGTCTCGAGTTTCCGCCCCATGATCGAGGCCACATCGGGGCAGGATCGCCGCTCGAAGTAGCGGAGTCGAAGCAGTTCACGGTTATTGGCGGTCAGTCTCTCAAGGCAGAACGATAGCGCCTCGGCCCGCCCGTCGGCCTCTGGTTTTCCTGGCCATTCGTCGGCAAGCGTAGCGAGAAGGCTGTCGCTCAGGCCGGAGTAGCGACCGTCGCGGGTCCGCAGCACATCGATCCCCCGGTTCCTGCCCACGACCCGGGCCCAGTGAATGAGATGTTCTGCCGACTCGAACTCATTTCCGCGGCCGATGGCCTTCACGCACACGTCCTGAAAAAGGTCTTCTGCCACATGAAAATCGCGGGTCACCGTCGCGATGTACGCCGTGAGCGGCAGGCGTTGGCTGAACAGCACGGCGGCGATTTCTTCAGAGGCGAGCATGGCGTCTGCAAAGACTACGAGGAATTCGACGAACACTCGACACGCCGGGCAGGGGCGGCCGACTTCGGCGTGTCCGGCTTTCCGGCCGCATGGCCGGATTACAGCGGAAAACAGCCTGCCTCGGCGGTGGGAAGATTTTTTTACGGAAATGATGTCGAGTCGTCACGCCTCCGTTCGTATATGTCCCGAGGTCGGGGGCGGTGCCCCTCTTTTTTGTCCGTGAGGTCGTTCATGGGAAGCTCATCGGTCGGGGGATTTCCAAGAGGTCGTGAACGCGCGGCATTTACGCTCGTGGAACTCCTGGTTGTGATCGCCATCATCGGCGTGCTCGTGGGACTGCTACTGCCGGCCGTCCAGGCCGCCCGCGAGGCAAGCCGGCAGTCGTCGTGCAGGAACAACCTCAAACAGCTTGGTCTCGCGGTTCACAACTTCGAGAATGCAAAGAAACGAATCCCACGATTGCGCTCGGGAAACGCCAGTGGACACCACTCCTGGGCCGTATGGCTCCTGCCTTTTCTGGAGCAGCAGTCGGCTTACCAGAAGTTTGTCGGCACCACCTATGACGGAATTGCAAATCTCTCGAATTCGACATTCAAGGATTCGGGCGCACTCGCGACGCGGGTTCCCGAATTCAATTGCCCTTCCATGAATCGCACGACCTTCTTCACCACGTACGGAATACCGGGTGCTGCCACGTCAGGTCAGTACGGTTTTTGTGGTGACTATGCGCTCAATGGTGGCACGAGTTCAGCGATGAGCGACGGAGCGTTTCCAAGTACGAATTTCAATACGGGCATATTTGCCGGGGTGACAGGAGGGGCCGGGTTGCGGCTCTCCCATTTCACGGACGGTCTGAGCAAGACGGTTTTTGCCGGCGAAAAGCATATCCCGCCGGATCGTTTCGGCACTGCTGTCTATGTCAGCGGTTCCGTGACGGCCGGAACCGATGACTACGACAATACCGTGTATTCGTCCGCTAAT
>CAYSPN010000370.1:0-2349 GCA_964432895.1 uncultured Candidatus Kuenenia sp. | reverse complement strand
CTGCGTGGCGATCGTGAAGAAGGGATCGGGCAGGGAGTAGGTCTCCTGCCCCACGGAGACCTCCCGCTCCTGCATCGCCTGCAGGAGGGCGGCCTGGGTCTTCGGCGGCGTGCGGTTGATCTCGTCGGCCAGCAGGATGTTAGTGAAGATCGGCCCTTCGACGAAGCGAAACCGCCGTCGACCGGCCTCGTCCTCCTCCAGCACGTTGGTGCCGGTGATGTCGGAGGGCATCAGGTCGGGCGTGAACTGCACCCGCTTGAAGCCGACGTCGAGGATCCGCGCCAGCGTCGACACCATCAGCGTCTTGGCCAGGCCCGGCACCCCCTCCAGCAGGCAGTGGCCGCGGGTGAAGATGGCGGCGAAGAGCTGCTCAATCACGTCGTTCTGGCCGACGATCACCTTCTGCAGTTCCTCCTGCATCAGCTTCCGATGCTGGGCGAACTCCTGCAGAATCTCGTCGAGCGTCTTGGGGCGGGCGGCGGTGGACACTCCTCTGATCCCTCCGGTGGTGAACCTGGCGTGCTCGCGTGGCGGCACGTCACGTCAGTATCCGCCCCAGCACCGAAACCAGCAAACGCACGGCGGTCTGCCACTCGCTTTTCGGCATTCCCTCGCCCGGGCCGAACTGTGCCCACAGAGGAAAACCAGTACCATGGAGAAAGGCCTTCACCCAAGGGGTTTGTCTTGGATTTTTCCGTCTTGGATTTCTTTGTCTTGGATTTTTGGGCACGACCTTCTGGTCGATTCACTCGTTCGGTGTGCGCGTTCGCGCTCGTCGCCGTGCTCTGCCCGATGCCGCTTGGCCAGGCAGCCGAGCCGGCTCCCGTTTCACCCGAGAAGATCCAGCGAGCCATCGAGAAGGCCCGCGACTGGCTGATCCGTGAGCAGGAGGCAAATGGCTCCTGGGAGTGCTCGATGCGCACGGAGGACACGCGAGTGGGCGCCACATCGCTGGTCATGCTGGCGCTGGCCAACGCGGGCGTCGACCGCAGCCATCTCGCCATGCAGCGAGGGATCGACTGGCTGCGGCGGCAGAAGCCCGACGAGACCTATTCCGTCTCCCTGCAGACGCTCGTCTTGGCGATGCTCTCGCCCGACGCCGACCGCGCCATTCTCGAACGCAACGTCGACTGGCTTGAGAAGGCACAGGTGCCGCAGGGACCGGCGACAGGCTCCTGGTCGTATGGCACGAACAAGGGAACGGGCGACAATTCCAACGCCCAGTTCGCCCTGCTCGCGTTGCACGAGGCCGACAAGGCCGGCGTCCGTGTCCGCCGCGAGGTCTGGGCCAAGGCGCAGCAATACTGGGCGTCGTGCGCCAATCCCGACGGCTCGTGGGGCTACACGATCGGCAATGCGGCCGGCTCGGGCAGCATGACCTGCGCGGGCATCGCCAGTATCTGGATCACCTCGGAGCACATCGGCACACCCGACGCACGGGCCGCCGCCGAGAATGTTTCCTGCTGCGGCGGCGGGTCTTCGCCGAAAGTGCTCGAGCGCGGGCTCCAATGGCTTGGCCGCCGGTTCTCCGTCGTGGAAAACCCCGGCACCGGCGGGCAGACGTGGCTCCACTACTATTTGTATGGTCTCGAGCGGGTCGGGCGGTTCACGGCGCGGCGGTTCATCGGCGAGTCGGACTGGTATCTCGAGGGTGCGCGGATGTTCGTCGCCACCCAAGACGGCCTGACGGGGGCGTTCCGCGGCGGTCGGATCGAAGACCCCACCGTGGCCACCAGCTTCGCACTGTTGTTTCTGGCCAAGGGCCGGCGGCCGGTGCTCGTGGCCAAAAGCCGCCATAGCCCCGACGATGACTGGAACCGCCACGGTCACGACATCGCCCATCTCGTGGAGCACGTGGAATCGCGGTGGCGCAACGACCACCCCGCCGGGCTTTCGTGGCACATCCTCGACACGCCGTCCGCGTCGCTCGACGACCTTCTGCAGGCGCCGGTGTTCTGGCTGTCGGGCCGCGACGCCTTCAACCTCGGTCCCGATGCGGGCGGCCGCCTGCGTCGCTACATCGACGAGGGGGGCTTCGTGTTCGCCGAGGCCTGCTGCCCGTCGAGCGGCGAATTCGACCGCCGGCTCCGGCGGCTCGTCGGCGAAATCTTTCCAGAGCCCGAATACCAGTTGAACCTCCTGCCTCCGGAGCACCCCGCGTGGCACGCCGAGGAGATCGTTCCACCCGAACTGCATCGGCCGCTGCTGGGGGTCGACTACGGCTGCCGCACCTGCCTGATCTATGCTCCACCGACGGATGCCGAGGCGAAGGATGCCGCGATGCCGAGCCTTTCCTGCCTGTGGGAACTCGGTGGCGCGTCGAGCCGGAGCCTGCCTGAAGGTGTCCGC
>CAYSPN010000369.1:0-3999 GCA_964432895.1 uncultured Candidatus Kuenenia sp. | reverse complement strand
GGTGTGAGTTTTTGATGAGAATCCCCATTGTGAGGGGCCTGGTGGCGTTCTGTTCGGGGTGGCCTATTTTGAGAGTGTCTGGTTTTGCTGGGCCTTCCGGGTATACCGAGGCGACGACGGCGACGGCACGAGCACATTTCGCCGAGGATGGAATCGATGCCTCACCCCCAAGCCGACCCCCAACACGTGGCGATCATCGGTGCCGGCCCGGCCGGCCTCACGGCCGCCTATCTGCTCACGCGGGCGGGCGCGGCGGTCACGGTTCTGGAACGCGATTCCAGGTATGTCGGCGGCATCTCGCGGACGGTCGAATACCAGGGATTTCGATTTGACATCGGCGGGCACCGATTCTTCTCGAAATCACAGGAGGTCGAGGACCTGTGGACGGAACTCCTGGGCGACGACCTGCTCCATCGCCCACGGTCGTCGCGAATCTATTACGGCGGCAAGTTCTATGCCTACCCGCTCAAGGCGGGCGAGGCGCTCAAGAACCTGGGCATCTTCGAGTCGGCCCGGTGCGTGGCCTCGTATGCGAAGGCCCGGCTCTTCCCGGTCAAAAATCCGCGTACGTTCGAGGACTGGGTCTCCAACAAGTTCGGCAAGCGGCTCTTCGGCATCTTCTTCAAGACCTACACCGAGAAGGTGTGGGGCATGAGCTGCAGCGAGATTTCGGCCGACTGGGCCGCCCAGCGGATCAAGGGCCTTTCCCTGTCGACCGCGATCATGGCGGCGCTGTTGCCGAAGAAGAAAAAGCCGGCGGACCGCTCGCAGACGATCAAGACGCTCATCGACACCTTCCGCTATCCGCGGAAGGGCCCTGGCATGATGTGGGAGGCGGCGGCCGACCGCACGCGGGCGCAGGGGGGCACGATCCGCATGGGGACTCGTGTCACGGCCCTTGAAAAGCTGCCCGAGGGCAGCCGCTGGCGGGTGGGGTTTCGTGCGGAAGACGCCGATGCTGGCCCCGTCGAGTGGATCGAGGCGGATCATGTGATCTCGTCGGCCCCGATGCGGGAACTGGCCGCCTGCATCCAGCCGGCCCTGCCGGCCGCCGTGCTCCAGGCGGCGGGAAAACTCCGCTACCGTGATTTTCTCACCGTGGCGCTGATCGTGCGGCCGACCAACCGTTTCGACGACAACTGGATCTACATCCACGAGCCGGGCGTGAAGGTAGGCCGCGTGCAGAACTTCGCCAGCTGGTCGCCGGAGATGGTGCCCGACGCGAATCTGGCGTGCTACGGACTGGAATACTTCTGTTTCGAAGGGGATGGGCTCTGGTCGAGTTCCGATGCCGATCTTGTGACGCTCGCCTCCAGGGAGCTCGAGTCGCTTGGGCTCGTGAAGGCCGGCGACGTGATCGACGGCCACGTGGTCCGCCAGCCGAAGGCCTATCCCGTCTACGACGACGAGTATGCCCGGCACGTGGAAACGATCCGCACCGAGATCGAGCGGCACTATCCGGGCCTGCATCTCGTCGGCCGCAACGGCATGCACAAATACAATAACCAGGACCATGCCATGATGACGGCGATGCTGACCGCGCGCAATATCATCGCCGGCGAGCAACTCTTCGACGTCTGGAACGTGAACCAGGACGCCGAATACCATGAGGCGGGCGACCGCGGAGCGCAGGTTACCGATACGAGTGGCCGGCTCGTGCCCCGGCGGCTTCCTTCGCGGTCGGCGTGAACGGACGCCTCCGACGTCTACACCGCATCCGCAGCGCGGTCGGGGCGGTGCCTATTCGGCGGTCGGACGTCCGGTCGTCGCCGCTTTGAGCACCTGCAGCCGGGACATCACGGCAGTGTTGGCGGGGTCGAGTTTCGCGGCGTGTGCGTAGGCATCGATCGCGTGATCCGTCTGCCCCAGTGCCTCGAACACCTGCCCCAGGGTCGCATAGGCGAGCGGATAGCGGGGCTGCAGTTCGATCGCGTTGCGCAGAAAGGGCAGGGCATCCTTCGGCCGGCCGAGGACGGCGAGTTCGCAGGCCAGCATGCGATGGGCCCGCGGGTTCGAGGTCGCCTTGAAAACGGTGTCGATCCGCAGGGCCAGCCGCGAGTCGTAGCAGGCGTTGCGGGCTTTCGTTACGGCCGCCAGCGGCACGACCAGCGCGGCGATGACCAACCCGAAGGCCAGGTCCCGCCAGGACGGCCGCCGCAGCCCCTCGAGGCTTCCGGCAAGCCATTCGAGCCAGCGGGCGATCGCGAAGGACAGAACTGCGCAGAGCGGGGCCAGTGGGGCATACATCCGGTGTTCGGTGCAGAGTTCGTTACAGGGGATGAGGCTGGAGGTGGGTGCGACGAGCGTGAAGAACATGAGCGCCGGAAGGGCGGCTAGCCGCCTACGCATGCCGAAATAGGTGGCCACAGCCAGCGCTGTTCCGACGAGCACGCACCACGGCGCCAGAAGGTGCCATGTGCGGTAGACGGGCCAGCCGTAGTCGAAGCAGAGTTTTGTCGGCCAGACGGCGAGCCGCAGATACCAGACAATCACGGCCGGCTGATTGGCCAGGTAGGCGAGCGGGCCGTAGCCGAGCCCCTGCGACTCTGGATAACGGTCTGCCTGGAGCCTGACGATCGCGACCACCAGTGGCCAGCAGGCGAACAGGCCGGCATAGAGCGGCAACCGCTTCGTCACCATATCCTGCGGTTTCGTGCGGAGCACGATCCAGGCGCAGAGCAGCACGAGCACCGGCGCGGCGATTACGGTCTCCTTGCAGAGGCTGCCCAGCAGGCACGAGCACACGGCGAGGCCTCGCCAAGCCGTGCGGTGGCGGCTTGCCTCCCCAACAGAAAACACGCCACGGCCACAAAGATCGCGGTGGTCCCCATGATCTCGATCCGCGAGTAGATATCGGTGACCGCCTGCGTCTGCAGCGGGTGGACCAGCCAGAGGCAGGCGGTCGCGGCCCCCACCCATTCCGCCGGGATGCGCGGCTGCTGCCGCCAGCCCGCCAGCCGGAGAACATGCGTGACGATGAGGGCGACTAGGAAGCCGTTCAGGCAGTGCAGACCGATGTTCACCACGTGGTATCCCGGTACGGCCAGACCGTGGATCGCCTCATTCATGGCGAAGGAGAGATAGGGCAACGGTCGATGTGCGAGCCTGCCCCCTTCGAACATCGGCACCCAGGGCGGCCACAGCGTGCGGATGGCCTCGTTCTCCACGATCTCCGACACGTCGTCCATGACAAATGTGCCGCCAAACCCGTTGGAGTAGGCGAGGACCATGCCGACGGCGGCGAGCGCGATCAAGGGCCATGGCGGCGGGCGGGAGTCGTGTCGCATGGGCAGTTTGAGGGACTGCAAGGTCTGTGCGAGCCATGACTCGTCAGGGCTGCAGAAGCCGGACGGAATAAAACGCGATCTTGTTTTCACGGTCGCGGTATTCGCGGAATCCTACCTGATCCGGGGGCGCGGGCCTCCGCGAGGATTGCCGCGCGAACCTCGAACGGGCACGGTAGTCCCTGCCTGCCGGGCATTCGCCCTGAACAACCAGCGGCGGCTCCGCGGGCCGCCGCCGCCCGTGAGGGTGCTCGCCGCGCCAAGCGTTGGTATGAAAACAGCCCGCGGTGCTCATCCCCGGTCGCTTGACGGCGGAAACGCCTATCTCACCCGCCTTTTCCGCGTGGCGGCGTCATCACACCGGAATCCAGCGCCCTCACATGATTCTCACAACAGAGACACAATCGGCTCATCGTCTGCCCGTAGCCTGCCTGAGCCGGTTCGGAGGATGTCTCCGGGGCGGTGCTATCACCGGTTTCCAATACCAACCAAAGGGATTGCTTTATGCGTTCTTCATCGTTCCAGAAACGGGGCGGCTTCACGCTGGTGGAGTTGCTCGTCGTCATTGCGATTATAGGGCTGCTCGTGGCCCTGTTGCTTCCGGCTCTCTCCGCAGCCCGGCAGTCTGCGATTGCCGCGGGTGCCAACACCTCCCTCGGCGGGTTCGGCCGGTCGGTCCTCATCACCGCCGACCAGGACGTCGCCGAGCGCGGCC
>CAYSPN010000368.1:0-9652 GCA_964432895.1 uncultured Candidatus Kuenenia sp. | reverse complement strand
TCCCGTGGAGGCGCTGCGTCATGACTGACGAGAGCAAGAGCGGCGACGGGGCCATGTTGCGGGTATGCGACGTGCGGAAGAGCTACCGCTCGGGTGGCGGCATGCTGGAAGTGCTCCGCGGCGTCGACTTCACCCTCGAGCCGGGCGGGTTCGCCTCGGTCATCGGACAGAGCGGCTCCGGCAAGAGCACGCTCTTGCATCTCATGGGACTGCTCGACGCACCCGATTCCGGTGAGGTGCACCTCGGGGGCACCCGGATCGACAACCTGCCAACCGCCCGCCGCGACCGCCTGCGGAACACCGCCATCGGGATGGTGTTTCAGTCGTATCACCTGCTGCCGGAACTGAACGCCCTGGAAAACGTGCTCGCGCCGCTGATGGTGCGGCATGGCGTGCTTGAATGGATGCGGGTGCGAGCCTCGGCCCACGAGCGGGCCCGTGGCCTGCTCGGCCGCTTCGGCCTGGGGTCCCGTCTGCACCACAAGCCGCGGCAGCTTTCGGGCGGCGAAATGCAGCGGGTGGCCATCGCCCGGGCCCTGGTGACGCAGCCCAGCGTGCTCCTTGCCGACGAACCGACCGGGAATCTCGACGAGGCCAGCGGCGCCGGGATCCTCGATGCCCTCTGCGAGTTGAACCGCCGGGACGGGCTTTCGATTGTGCTCGTCACGCACGATGCGGCGATCGCCCGCCGCGCAGCCAGGATCGTGCGGCTGGCAGCCGGCCGGGTCGCCGATGCGTGAGGCATGGCGGTCTAGTCGAGCAACTGCCCTTCCGCCAGGAGCACCTCGCGCAACCTCGCATAGTCGACGTCCTGCACGGGGATCTGCTCGTCAATCGCGATCGCCGCGGCGGCCCCCGCACTCTGGCCCAGAATCATGAACACCGGCTCCATCCGCGACGAACCATACGCCGGGTGGGTCGCGGAGATGACGGTGGGAACAAACAGGTTCTCGCAGTCCGTTCGCCGCGGGCGGATGCACCGGTAGCTGATGCGGTACGGCCGGGGAACGGCGTAGTCGAACTGACCTTCGACTCCCACCATGTCGCCCGTCCAGGTGCGCTGCGCCTCCGTGGCCTCCGCCGAGATCCTGATGTGCGCATCCTTGGCAGTCTTGTAGACGATCCGCTGCACCAGGTGCGAATCCATGATGAAACTGCCCAGGCCGACGGAGTCCTCGACGGTGGTCTTGCCCAGGCAATCGTGCTCGGTCAGCACATAGTCGCCGCGCAGCCTGCGGCCCTCCCTGACGTAGAGTTCGTGCGACCAGCCGCCTGTTTCCGGAAACTCTTTGCTGCTCAGACCGAACTTCCTCACCCGGCTTCGCAGTTCTTCCGGTATGCCTTCGTCGTTCGCGAGGAAATACATGTAACCCTTCTGGTAGTTCACATGCGCCTGGTAGATCTTTTCGCGCTCCTCGTAGGTTCCCTCGACCCAGCCTGAATTGCCGCCCACGAAATCGATCGACACCGGACCCGCGTTATTGCAATCGCCCTCGTTCAACTTCAGGGGGCCGCGGGAATAGATCAGATTCCACCATTCGGAGCTCGGCGCCGCCTGGATGTATCGCTTGAGCAGTTCGTACCGCTCCGGCCGGTAGTCGGTGGGCCTGGGCCACGGGAGAGGGGCTTTCGCGGTGGCGTACATCCTGAAGCAGAACGCCTGGTACCGCTCGTCCGCCTTGCCATGGTCGGCGGTCGTGTATGCCTCTGCACTCACGCCCTCGATCAGCCCGCTCGCGGGGTTGCCCGGCTCCCTGTACGGATCGACCATCCACTGGAAGTTGTGCGGCGATTGCCGCGCCCCGATCTGGACGCCGCTGAGCTTCTCGCCGTACTCGGCGCTCGACTCCCGTCCCGCGACGTGCCTGCACCCCGCGCGTGCCATCAGGTCACCCTCGTAGGTGGTGTCCATGAAGATCCTGCCGCGGGCGGCATTGCCGTTTTCGAAGGTCACCCTCGTGATCCTCGCCCCCTTTCGTTCGACCTTGTCCAACCGGTGCTCGAAGAAGACCGGAATATCCCGATCCGCAAGCATGGTGAGAAACATCTGCTCGGCGTCCGCCGGGCTCTGGACCCTGTTCTGCCAGAACTCGAGAAACACCTTTCGCGCCAGCCCGCCGATGGCCTCTTTCTTGCCGAAATCAACGTCGCTCAAGCCCGACGAGGACATGCCGCCGACGTGTCTCCGAAAGACGAATATGCCGACCGACTTCCCCATCTTTTTCGTCTGGCAAGCCGCGGAGACGGCCGCGGGGCTTGCGCCATAGATCACGACGTCAAAGTCGTAGAGCGTGGGATCGGCGACCCGTGGAACGGGGTAGTAGTAGTGCAATCCTGGGTTCGGCGTGGTCGGCTTGGACAGTTCTCCCGCGAAGGCGGTGCATGCCGCGAGGGCGATAAGCAGCGCCATGTTTATTGCTTCCATCAATCCATACTCCGAGGTGTACGCTCCGAGGTAATCCCTATCCACACTATTCATGGGGAATTCCAAAGAGTGCCGCAATTTTTGTGTCGTCCGGGAATGCCGCCGGAAAATCGACTGGCAACGCTTGCCGGCGGCGGCACGCTCAGAATCCCATTGGCGTCACCGCAGGCCAGGGCGGAGCGACCGCCATGGCCGCGTCACGGCGGTTGCGTGCCGTTCAAGCTTGGTTTTTGGGGCCCACGAGCGGGCCCGGGATTCCCGATGTCCTCTGCGAGTTGAACCGCCGGGACGGGCTTTCTATAGTGCTCGTCACGAACGATCCGGCGATCGCCGCGTATACGTCTGTCGTATTCACTTCCGGATACCGACCGAATCCTCCAAGCCCACGGAATCGATCATGCCGCGGATCATCTTCATGAACGACCGCCTCGTGCCGGAGGAGGAGGCCCGCGTCAGCGTCTTCGACCATGGTCTGCTCTACGGCGACGGCGTGTTCGAGGGCTTGCGGAGCTACTCCGGTCGGGTCTTCCGGCTCGACGCCCACATCGACCGACTGTGGGATAGCGCCCGTGCGATCGCGCTCGAGATTCCGCTGACGAAGGATGCCGTGGCCAAGGCGGTGAACGACACGCTGGCTGCCAACACGCTCGTCGATGGCTATGTGCGGCTGGTCGTCACCCGCGGTGCCGGCAGCCTAGGCCTCGATCCCAACCGCACGAAGAACCCGCAGGTGATCGTTATCGCCGACACGATCAGCCTCTATCCGCGGGAGTTCTACGAAAAGGGCCTGCGGATCGTGACGGCGGCCACGCAGCGGGTGCATTCGGCGGCGCTCTCTCCGCGGATCAAGTCGCTCAACTATCTCAACAACATCATGGCCAAGCTCGAGGGCCTGCAGGCCGGCTGCGTCGAGGCCCTCATGCTCAACCACAAGGGCGAGGTGGCCGAGTGCACGGGTGACAACGTGTTCGTCGTGCGCAGCGGTCGCCTGCTCACGCCGCCCCCCGATGCCGGGATCCTCGAAGGCATCACCCGCGGTGCGGTGATGGACCTGGCCCATGCGGCCGGCATCGACTGCCTCGAAACCACGCTCACCCGCTACGATCTCTACACTGCCGACGAATGCTTCCTGACCGGTACGGCGGCGGAGGTGATCCCGGTCGTCGAGATCGACGGCCGCAAGGTGGGCTCCGGCACGCCCGGCCCGATCACGGCGAGGCTCACCGCCGATTTCCACACGCTCGTGCGGCAGTAAGCGGAAAACCGTGTCCCTCGCCCGCGCGTCGGGCTTGTATGAGAACCCGCATCCATCCAAGCCCGCAGCGCAAGCAAGGGAAATGCGGGTGGCATACGAGCAAGACTGCCTTCGTCACCGCCGTGGCTGACGATGTTCCTCGTCGCCAATCCCCTCGTAGCGCGAGACATACCCCGGCTCCCGCGCGCGGATCAGCTCCGCCTCGTATTCGTGGACCACGCGCTTCTGGATCATGTCCCGACAGGCAGCGTTGATCGGGTGCGCAATGTCGGCGTAGAGCCTGATCCGGCCGTCGCCATCCCGTGGCGGCTGGCCCTCCACCAGCTTCACGCCGCACTGGTTGCAGTAGCCGGCCTTGAACGGGTTCTTGTATCCGCATGCAAGGCAGTGCGCACAGAGTTTGCGGCTGGGCATCGCCACAAACGGCCCGTTTGGGCCGCCGATGATCTTCAGATCCCGGACCACGAAGGCGGCGTCGATCGTGACCGAGCAGAACGCGAGCAGACGCTCAGCAGCGTTTTCGACGAGCTTGATCCGAACCTCGGTGATTTCCATACCCTCGAGCCCCCTTCTCCATCGCCGTCCGCGCCTCCCCAGGCCGCCGACCGTGGACATTCTCAACCACTCACACCGTTCCTCACTCTCGCATCAGTCGCACGCCGCGATGTCCAAAGCCTCACGGGCCGTGGGCGCCAGTCTCACGGCAAACACGCCGGGCCACCCCGCCATCTCCAGCCGCGCGGCCACCCGCCGCGCCTCCGTCGCCGAACGCATCAGTGCGAAGCAGGCGCTCCCGCTGCCGGTGAGCATCGGGTGCGCCGCGCCGGCCCTGGAAAAATGAGCGAGCAGGCTTGCCACCTCCGCGCACATGTTCCGCGCGGGCCCTTCCAGGCTGTTGTGCATGAGCGGCATCACACCGCGAAATTGTCCGGCAGCGAGCGCGGCGGCGAGCCGATGGGCCGTCCCGCGGCGGGTGGCATCGGGCGTGCACCGCGCGTAGACCGCCGCCGTCGACAGCCCGGCCAATGGCCTCGCGATCACGGCATGCAGCGGAGGCAGTCCGGCCACCGGTTCGATCCGCTCGCCGCGGCCCCCCGCGATCGCAGCGCCGCCGGCAAAGAACACAGGCACATCGCTGCCGATCCTCGCGCCGATCGCGGCCAGCCGTTCGCGGGAGCAGTCGAGCCCCCAGGCCTGCGTCGCCGCCATGAGCACCGCCGCCGCATCGCTCGAGCCACCGCCGAGACCCGAGCCCGATGGGATCCGCTTCACGAGATCGATGTCGAGACCCGACGTGCAGGGCGAGTCTGGCGAAGCCGCCAGCCCCGCCTCGACGGCCAACGCCTGCGCGGCCCGCACCACGAGGTTGGTCGCGTCGGTCGGCACGTCGTGAGCCAGGGCCGAGCCGGCGGGCGTCGCCAGCCTGCCGCCGAACCGCACGCGAAGCCTGATGCCTGGCGTGTCAGACACCCGCACACGCAACGTGTCGCAGAGCGTGACGGGCACCATCAGCGACTCGATCTCATGGAAGCCGTCGTCGCGTCGGGCGAGGACCGCCAGCGAGAGATTCAGCTTGGCAGGGGCGCGCACGGAGACGGATTCGAGGCGCATTCCTGACGGGCACGCGAGCACTGGTCGAGACGACATGCAACACCAACTGAATTCCGGCCCGGGCCCCCACCCCATGAGTTTCCACGTAAGAGCCTAACGGCCGGATGAGGGGGCAGTCAACGAACGAGTGCCCTGACCGCAGTGGCTGGCCGCCGGGCCAAAAGACGAGGGGTCAAGGCTGAGTCGGCTCGAAACAGCCGCTCAGCGCCAGTTGAGGACAAAAGCGACGGTCCCCAGCGCCAGCACCAGCCCGATCGCGACCAGCACAGCCAGCAGGATCGCGATGCTGCGGCCCGCCCAGAGGTCTTCCCGGATCATCTCGGTGCGATCCGTCTTGTCGAACGAGGCGTTCCAGATCGGAAAAGCCCGTTCGTCATAGACCCACCGCGTCCGCTCTTCGAAGTTTTTTTCGCTCATGATGTTGCAGAAGGGGGTTCTGCGGGATGTTCCTGCGTCGGCCGTCCCAGACTCTCACTGCGCCCAAACTGTGCCCAGTCTGCGTATGATGGGCCGAATGACCCCAGAAATCTACCCCGCCGATTCCGGCGACGCCAGCCGCGTTGAAAACCCCGCGCCCAGCCCGATTCCGGGCCTGCCCCACATCCTCGAGGGCGACGGCACGCCGGGCAGCCTGCTGGGCGAATGGCTCAACGCAAGGCAGCAGCCGGCCTGGCGGGCCAAGGCGATCCGCCGCTGGCTGTTCGGCCGGCGGGCGTCGTCGTTTACCGACATGACCGACCTTTCGAAGGATCTGCGAACGCAGTTGGAGGGGGATTTCAGGATCTGGACGACGACGATCGCGAAGCACTCCAAGGCCGACGACGGCACCGAGAAGCTGCTTCTAGAACTCCACGACCGCCAGCGGATCGAGTGCGTGCTCCTGCGGGACGGCGACCGCCGCACCGTCTGCATCAGTTCGCAGGTGGGCTGCGCGATGGGCTGCGTGTTCTGTGCGAGCGGCCTCGATGGCGTGATCCGCAATCTCACCACCGGCGAGATTCTGGAGCAGCTGCTCCGGCTCCAGCTGCTCCTGCCGGCCGAGGAACGCCTCAGCCACATCGTGGTGATGGGCATGGGGGAGCCGCTGGCCAACCTCGACCGGCTCCTGCCGGCGCTGGCCACCGCGCAGGATCCCGAGGGCTTCGGGATCTCGCAGCGGAGGATCACCGTCTCGACGGTGGGGCTGCCCAAGGCCATCGACCGATTGACCGAGGAGAACCCGGGCTACCATCTGGCAGTCTCGCTGCATGCTGCCGAAGACGAGCTGCGAACCAGGCTCGTGCCGGTGAACAAGTCGATCGGTCTGGCCGAGGTGATGGCAGCCGCCGACCGCTACTGGGAGGCGTCGGGCCGGCGGCTGACGTTTGAATACGTGCTCCTGGGCAGCGTGAACGACTCGCCGGAGGATGCCAAGCGACTGGTCCGTCTGCTCGGCCGGCGGGCGGCACTGGTCAACGTGATCCCCTACAACGCCGTGGCCGGGCTGCCGTGGCGGGAACCAACGCAGGGATCCCAGGAGCGGTTTCTCGACGTGCTCAGGACGGCAGGCGTCAACGTGCAGGTTCGCCGCCGTAAGGGCGCCCGCATCGACGCCGCCTGCGGCCAGCTCCGCCGCCTCGCCGCACAGCAGTAGCGCGGATTCCCTCGCTCGCGCGTCGGGCTTGCATGGGAACCACCGGCCAACGCGGATTCCCTCGCTCGCGCGTCGGGCTTGCATGGAATCCAGCGCATCATCCAAGCCCGCAGCGCAAGCAAGGGAATGCGGGTGGCCACGCCCGTCAATGCTACTGCAGCCAGCCGAGCAGCAGCACCACCGCCAACACCATGCCGAGCATGCCGCCTAGCCACACCGTCCAGTGCACCGTGGCCAGCCGGATCTGCGCCGGATCCTCGTGATGCGTGGCCGCGAAGATCAGGCTGGCCAGCGCCACCAGCGGCAGCCCAAAGAAGATCCCGGGCACCCGGCCTGCCAGTGACGCGAGCAAGGGCGTCTGCAGCAACCACGGGGCAATCGCCATCAGTGTCAGTGTCGTCGTCGCAACCATGCGAGCATGTCTTTCGTGCGGGTGAGTGCGGCGTGTGTGCCGTGCGGGTGCGTGGAGGTGTCGTAAGGGTTCGTGTCTGTCAGGAAGCGGATTCAGGAGGTGCCGGGAGTGTGGTGTCGGCCGACTCGGCAGCGCGGCGTTTTTTTTCGTCCTCGGATGGGCCAAGCGGCCCGGCCCAGGCGTCGTAGATCACGAGCAGATTGAGCATCCCGGCGAGCATCGTGTAGAGCGTGCCGATCTCGAAAAACTTGCCCAACTGCCGATGCCACACGGCGAGTTGATCACGGCGAAACTGTTTCAGTGGCGGCTTGTCGAAGAAGTCGTCGGGACGGATGTCGGGATCTTGTCGCGCGAGCCGGTCGGCGTAGGACCGCGAGACATACTGTCCGGGGGCGAGCGGCGGGGCCATGAACCCGCTCAACAACAACGGCTGCCGCGCGGGCCCAAGCAGTTGGGCCGACTGCACAAACGCCGGCAGTGCCACGAGTCCGGCGCCGGCCTGGCAGACGAAGGCCCAGCGGGTATCGCCGGGCTTCCATGATGCATAGACAACCTTGCCTCCGCCGAGCCACAGGCCCAAGACGAACGTCGTGAGGATGGCCGCCATGAACAGGCTGCCCTTCGTCGTGCGGCCCTGGTAGATCTGCCCGAGTCCTGGCACGGCCCACGAAAGCACCGCGGCCAATGCCGGGTTGCGGAGGTCGATGGCGGAGCCGTCGTCGGGTGAGATCGCGACGATTCTCGACGGCTGCGGCTCGGTGGTGACGCCCACGCTTCAATTCCCTCAGTCGATTTCCTGCGTCGTCCCTGCGAGGCCGGCGCGTGCCGGCTGTGTGTGACGACAGTGTACGCGATCATCAGGGCGGGTGAAATGAGCCGGGGGATCTGAATTCACGCCGCTGATACCTGGGGCAGAGCATTCCTGCTACGATCCGCAGACTCCGCCGATTTTCACCCTTTTCCCAGGCGTTCCCCGATGAGCCAGTTCGCACAGCGATGGTCACGCCGCCGGTTCGTTACGGCGCTCAACGCCGCCGCGGGGGCCATGCTCATCATTCCCGTCACAGGCTGCTCAAAAGCCTCGAAGAAAAAGGCCCGCAACGGCACTCGCCCGAAGGGTCCAAAGACGATGGGTAACCTGCTGGTCGATGGCTACATCGACGATCTCAAGAAAGGGCCCGCCAAGAAACAGATCCATGCAGCGAAGGAACTCGGCAACATGGGCGCCAGTGCGAAGGAGGCGATCCCGGCGCTCGAAGCCCTGGTGAAGGACGGCGACGCGAAGGTTCGCGAGGCTGCCCAGCAGGCGATCAAATCGATCCGCAAGTAACGAGGCGAACTCAGCCCCACAGCCGGCGGACCACCCGCACCCGCGGCTGGAACGACTCGCGGTCGGTGGGAGACCTTCCATCGTCATCCTGCACGACGGCTTCCCGACTTTCGCTGGCGGCAGCCATCGAGAGCTCGCGCCAAGCCCGCTCGACCGTGGCGGCATCGACCCGGTCGAGACCGTCGCCCGCGGCAGCGGCCAATGAGAGCTGCGCCAGGTGGCTGACGGTGCGGGGCACGCCCCCGGCAAACCGCGCGAGCGTGGCTGCGGCGTCGGCGGGAAAGATGTCGGGATCGCCACCCACGCGGGCAATCGCTTGCGTCAGAAAGCCCGCGACGTCGTCCTCGCTCCAGGCCGCGAGTTCGATCCGCAGGCTCGCCCGCTGGCGAATCGAGGCCGGCACCCGCGAGAGTCCCTCGGGTGTCGCTGTGGCCACCACGACCGTGCGGGCAAACCGCGGCTCGGCAGCCCCGACGAGCCTCGCGATCCCGTCGATCGCGTCGGCCGGCGCCTCGTCGATGTCGTCGAAGACGAGCACGGTCGGCCGTTCCATCAGCGTGTTTTCGCGGAGCCTGTTCTCCAGCTTCTGCCAGGGTCGCAGCGGCTCGGCACGGCTCAGGGGATCGAGCGGCAGGCGTTCGAGCACCATGTCAATCCAATCGCCGGTTGCAAGACCGCGGAGTGACAGAAGCGCCGTCTCAGCGCCGAGCCCGCCCAGGCGGCGAACCGCCATCGCGGCCAGGTGGCTCTTGCCGCAGCCTTCCGCCGCGATGACGAGACCAAACCGCTGCCGCTCCTCGAGCAGCCATTCCATCCGCGCGAGGGCCTCTTCCTGAGGACCCCCTGTATGGAAGGTGGCCGGCTCCAGTCCGCCGTCGAAGGGTGCCCCGGTGAATTTCCAGTGGTCGCGTGACATGATGGCGGGAGTGTAGCGGCAGCGGTGCCCCACGTCAGGACGAAGTTTTCCCCGCAAAACCGTCAGCCTG
>CAYSPN010000367.1:0-2178 GCA_964432895.1 uncultured Candidatus Kuenenia sp. | reverse complement strand
GAGCACCGTGTTGCCCGTGTCGACGAGCCGCTCGAGCACATGCAGGAGCTTCTCGATGTCGCTGAAATGCAGGCCCGTCGTCGGCTCGTCGAGAATGTAGAGCGTGCTGCCCGTGCCCGGCTTCGCCAGCTCCCGCGAGAGTTTTACTCTCTGTGCCTCACCGCCTGAGAGCTGTGGCGCCGGCTGGCCGAGCGTGATGTAGCCCAGGCCGACGTCGACCAGCGTGGAGAGGATCCTCGCGATCGCCGGCACCGTCTCAAAAAACTGCGCCGCCTCGGCCACGCTCATCTCCAAGACGTCGGCGATGCTCTTGCCGTGCCACTTCGCATGGAGTGTTTCCGCGGAATAGCGGCGGCCGTGGCAGGTCTCGCACTCCACCCACACATCGGGCAGGAAGTGCATCTCCACCCGCCGTTGCCCCAGGCCCTCGCAGGCCTCGCAGCGGCCGCCCGGCACGTTGAAGGAAAATGTCCGCGGCGTGAACCCGCGGGTGCGGGCCTCCGGCACCTTCGTGAAGAGCTGCCGAATGTGGTCGAACACGCCCGTGTAGGTCGCCGGCGTCGAACCCGGCGTCGAGCCAATCGCCTCCTGATCGACGAGGATCACCTTGTCTATTTTTTCGAGTCCCTTCACGGAATCATGCTGACCGGGCTGCTCACGGGCCGCATGCAGCCGACGGGCCAGGCTCCGCCAGAGCACTTCCAGCACAAGCGATGTCTTCCCCGAACCGCTCGGGCCCGTTACCGCCGTGAGCACGCCCATCGGCACCTTGAGATCCAGCCCGCGGAGCGTGCGATGGCGGATGCCACGCACCTCCAGCCACGAGGCTGGCTGGCGGCGTCCCTGCTTCTGCTTGCGTGCCAGCACCGCATCGCACGCCTTCTTCGCCTTGAGATACGGCCCCGTCACGCTCGCCTTCGTGGTGGCGAGCTTCGTGGGCGAGGCATGGGCCACGATGGTGCCCCCCTCGCGGCCGCTGCCTGGGCCGAAATCGAGGGCGTGGTCGGCCGCGGCGACGACATCCCGGTCGTGCTCCACGACCACGATCGTGTTGCCGAGATCGCGGAGTTTTCCCAGTGCCGCGATCAGGCGGTGGGTGTCTCGCGGATGCAGGCCGATCGTCGGCTCGTCGAGCACGTAGAGCACGCCCGTCAGGCCGCTGCCCACCTGGGCCGCCAGGCGAATCCGCTGCAGTTCGCCGCCGGAGAGGCTGCCGGCCGGCCTCGCCATGTCGAGATATTCAAGTCCCACGTCGACCAGAAAGGCGACGCGGGCATTGAGTTCGCGGAGCAGATCGCCGGCGATCTTCTTCTCATCAGCGGAGAGCGAGACGGCAGCGAGCGACTGCTGCAGCCGGCCGAGCGGCATCCGGCACCAGACGTCGAGCGAGCGGCCCCAGAGCGTGACGGCGCTGGCGACATCGGCCAGTCGGCTGCCGCCGCACTCGCTGCAGGGCACCTCGCCCATCACGGCGTCGACTTTGCCCCGCAGACCGGTCACCATCCGGGCCACTTCTTCGCAGGCCGCTTCGAGGCCTTTGAATTGAAAGGAGAACCACATGTCGGCAGGGGCATTCCCTTGCTTGCGCTGCGGGCTTGGATGGGAGGGAGACGCATCGGACGATGCAGTCCCTTGCTTGCGCTGCGGGCTTGTAGGGGAACGCGGGGTTTTTGCAGCCGAAGCAGCGGGCCGCCTCACGTCGATCCACTTCTCGCCCGTGCCCTCGAAGAGCACCCGCTGCTGGAGGCCCGACAGCTCCGCCAGCGGCACGTCGATCGGCAGGCCCGTCGCCGCGCAGAGCCCTTCGAGCATCGCCCGGCTCACCACACCGCAGTCGGCACGGTCGAGGCTCGGCCAGAGGTCGAGGGCACCCGCGCCGAGCGAGAGCGAGGGATCGCGAATCAGCGACTTGTGCTCGATGCCGGTCCGTGTGCCAAGGCCGTCGCAGGTGGCACACCAGCCGAGCGGGCTGTTGAACGAAAACTGCCGTGGCTCGAGCGGCTTGAATCCCCGGCCGCACGACGCACAGGCGAGCCGGCGGCTGTGCACTTCCACCGGCCAGTCGGCCTCATCGACACCCTCGACCGCCCGCGCCACGAGCATCGTGCCCGCGCCCGCATCGAAAGCCGTCTCCACGCTCTGGGCCAGCCGGCTCCGCTCCGTCGGCGCGGCCGTCAC
>CAYSPN010000366.1:0-3664 GCA_964432895.1 uncultured Candidatus Kuenenia sp. | reverse complement strand
CTCTATGCCCACCGACTCTTCCACGAGAAACTCCCCGTCCATCACCGGCACCCGCCAATATCGGCGTCCATCAAGCACCTTCGTTTTCTCGAACCCGTCGCCGAAGAAACGCACGTGCGCCCCCAGCGGCCGCCGTTCCTCTGCCGCCGGCAGGCCGTCGAAGACGCTCGCCGTGGGGCAGGTCAGCAGGCACTGTGCGGTCCGGTTGGCGACCGCCTTTCCCACGCCATCGGCGGAAAAACCACAGGCCAAAACAGCCGCGCCGGGACGGCCATCGGGCGTTTCCTCCGGCGCAAGCCAGCATTCGACCCCGATTTCTGCGTCGCAGCCGATCACGCTCGTGCCGTAGCCGCAGGCAGCACGAAGTGCGGCGTCGAGCCAGTGGGCATCGGCCGCGGTGACAATGAGCCGCGCATAACGGAGCCGAAAGGCTTCCGCAAACGTGTCGACGATCTGTGTTGATTCGATGAGCATGATGGTGTGTCCGAGCGACGGAGTGTCCACGCGGCCTCTCGAGGTGACCAGCCGTCGCTGGCCCGAGCGTGGCTGGCCCGGGGTCGGATACGTCTCGCGCCCCGAAGATTCCGTGTTCTCCCCGCGGTTGGGTTTCGCATATCCTATCAAGGGTTGCGGACGGCTCTCCATGGCCGGCTGCGGCCCATGGCAGGGACCACTGCCCAATGCTTGTTCGCCCCCCACAAGCCAAAGGATATCGATGATGTCGTTCCTGAACCGTGCGATCGTGACAGCGGTGTTTCCTGCCATGGTCGCCACGACCTTCGCCGCACTGGCGGCCTGCGCCGTTGCCGCTGACGCCCTCGACACCATCGGCGTGGCGATGATTCCCACCGATGCCGCGTTCGTCTCGGCAACCCTGCGGGCCCGGGAACAATACGACCGACTCGAAAAGAGCAATGCCTTCGCCGCCCTCAGGAAACTGCCGTTCGTGGCCCGCGCCGTCGACGCGGCCGAGGAGCAGAAACTGCAGCCGGGCAGTCCCCTCTCGATCGTGTCGACCTTCATGGAACTGCCCGAGAATGAGCAGGCTCTGGAATTGCTCAAGGACATGGTCGCGACCGACACGTTCGTCTACGGCGAGCCGTCGTGCGTGACGTTCGTGGAGCTGATGAAAAAAATCCAGCAGGCCCAGAATGCCGCCGGTGTGCTGCGGCTGGCCAGCGGAGACGCCTCGGTCGGTGGCTTCGAAGTCGATGTGCTCGAGGGAATCGAAGTCGAAGAGATGGACGAGGATGAAGAGGACGACGACGACGACGAAAAGGGAGCCACCGACATGCGTCGGAGGATTCTTGCCAAGCCGGTGCGGTTCCAGGCCGCCGATGCCGCCGAGCAGATCTCGGCCGACGAACTGGCTACGCGGCTGGTGGTCAAGACGCTGTCGGAGAATATCAACCTGATCGTGGTGCCCGACGTGGTCTGGGGGTTCAAGACCACCAAGCTCGACGCCGCCACCTCGCAGCTCAAGCGGATCGAGGTGCTCGTCAAGCTGATCACGCAGGCCAACCCCGCCCTTGCCGACTCGCTCGAACGCCGCAAGGTGGCCGGAGGCGAGGTGGTGACGTTCACGCTCAAGCCCGACGCCAACCTGATTCGCGAGGCGCTGCCGGGCCTGGAAGATCATGAGCAGGAGCTGGAAAAAGTCTTTGACAAGATCGAGGGCCTCGAACTGGTGATCGGCCTCGGCGTGATCGGCGACCGCGTCATCCTCACGGTTGGCGACTCGATCGACCACCTGAACAAGCTGGTCGACAAGCGGGCTGTCGCTGGGCAATCGGCCGTCGCGGGGGGCTCGCTGCTCGCCACCAAGCCGTTCGAGCCGCTGCGTGCCATGAAGGACAAGCCGCTCACCGGCATCTCCTACCTGAGCGAGGCGATGCAGAAGGCGCTGGCCCCGTCAGCCGCCGACATCGAGCAACTCGCCGATCTGAGCGACACGATCGCCGATCTTGCCGACCTTCCCGACGGTGCCGCCGACGAGGCTCGTCGGAGCCTCGGCAAGGTCGCCGAGGGCTACAAGCGGCGGCTTCCCGTCCCTGGGCCATGGATGGCATTTTCATTTCTCTCGGAGCAGGGCTACGAGGGATACGTCTGGGACTGGTCGAAGAACCTGCCCTTTGACGGGTCAAAGCGGCTCGGGTTGCTCGAGCATGCGGGTGGCGCCCCGCTGGCCGCGGCCGCTTTCCGGGTGAAGAACGACCCCAGCCAATTCGAAGACTTCGCGTCGTGGGCTGACACGGGATGGTCGTTCTTCCTCAAATATCTGCTGCCGAAGGCCGACGCCGATGACAGGGAGAAGATCGAGGAGGTGGACGAGCACCTGGCACCGCTTGGCGCGAAATTCGTCGGCATCGTGCGGACCAAGATCATGCCGTCGCTGGCCGACGGCCAGATGGCCTTCGTGATCGACGGCAAGAGCAGCACGAAGCGTCCCCATCAGTCGCTGCCCTCTGCGACCGAGCCGCTCCCGCTGGTGGAACCGGCCATCGTGCTCGGGCTGGATGACCCGAAGCTATTTCGCGAGGGCATGAGCGATTTGTTCGAACTCGCCGACGAGGTGGTCGATGCGGTGCGGGAGATCAATCCCGACGCACTGCCGGCGGAGTACAGCATTCCCGAGCCGGTGAAGACCAAGGTGGAGGGGGGCGCCCTCTGGTCGTATCCGCTCGCAAACAGCGGCCTCGATGAGAAGGTGCAGCCATCGATTGGTGTTGGCGAAGGTGCCGCGGTGCTTTCGCTCGTGCCGAAGCAGGCCGGCCGGCTGCTGGTGAAGACGCGGCTGGAAACCGGTTCCCAGCTGGCGAAGTTCGAGGAGCCACTGGTGGGTGCCGCCGCCCTCGATTGGGCGGGTCTGGTCGACGCGATCCAGCCATGGGTCGTCTACCTCACCCGCTATGGGTGCGTGCAGGATCGTGAAGGGAACGTCGATCCCGACTCGGAGCTTGGGCCCGACGACGAGAACGATCAGGCCAAAGACGCACTCGCCCAGGCGAAGGTGGTGTTCGAAGCCATCAAGACGCTGCGCGTCGCCGTGGCCGAGACAGCGATGCAGTCAGACGCCATGGTCACGCACTGGCGAAACGTGATCCGCGACATGCCGGCGAAGTAGACACTATCCGCGACGCACCACGCCGCGGATGAAGAGGTCGCCGCCGGGGTGCTCCGTATGTTCGATCTCGATCGAGGCCGCTGATGCGAGCGAAACGATGCCCGCGCCGGCGATCGGCGATGGCGCTGCTGCGCCGCCGATGATCGTCGGGGCGATGTAGGTCCAGACCTCGTCGATGGCCTGCGCATCGGCCAGGCCTCCCAGCACCGTCGGGCCGCCTTCGACGAGCACGTTCGTGAGACGCCGCGATCCCAGTTCGGCCAGCAACGACTCGAGGCGTTGCCGTGGACTCGCGGCGAGGCACTGCCAGACCTCACACCCCGCCGCTTGCAACGCTCGCAGCCGGTCGGCGGGAGCGTCGGGGCCGGTGGCAACCAACACCGGCACGTCGCGGGCTGTGCGCACGAGACGGCTTTCCAAAGGCAGGCGGGCGGTGCTGTCGAGCACGATTCGCAGCGGCTGCCGCGGCCCCGCGGGCCGCGCCGTCAGGAGCGGATCGTCGGCCAGCGCCGTGCCGATGCCGCAGAGGATGCCGTCCAT
>CAYSPN010000365.1:0-2990 GCA_964432895.1 uncultured Candidatus Kuenenia sp. | reverse complement strand
CTCCCGCTGCCGCGGGTCGGGGAACAGTTCAGCGAGCCATGCCACCGCGGCGACAAACTCCACGCATACGCCGATGAACACGAGGCAGCGGAAAAAGAGCAACTGCGGCAGCGACGTGGCGAAGCCCGCGGCGAGCGCCGCGAACGCATAGAGCAGGATGCTGAACGTGAGCACCCGCCGACGTCCGAGCAGATCGGTGAGGTAGCCACCCAGCAGGCCGAAGACGCCGCCGGCGATCGCAGGCACGAAGAACAGGGCCCGGGCCCACTTCGTGTATTCGGGTGAACCCGGCACCAGCAGCGGCACGCCCGCGGCCGTTGCGCCTCCCAGCGCCGCGAGCGCCGGCTTGATCACCAGCGGCAGCATCAGCAGTTCGTAGATGTCGAACGCGAAGCCGATCGCCGCGATGGCGCAGACGAGCCAGCCCGTCGTCGACAGTTTCCCGGCGGCCGTGAGTCCGCTCGTGCGTGCAGAAGATTCCTGGGATGCGGCCATGCAGCGGGCTCCGGCGAGGAACGGAAAACGAAGGAAGCCGATCAGGCTCAAAAGCCTATCGGCAAACCTTCTCGCGAAGAAATCGGGCCCTGCTCACGGCCCGATCGACGGCGGGCACTTGGCGAGGAAATCGCGGGGACCACGGGTCGTGTAGTAGGGATAGGCGACGGCACCGGTGGGCGGGCCGGCGGGGCCGGTCGCGCCATAGTCGGAGGCTTCGAGCGCGGCCTCTTCCTCCGGGCTCAGGTGATGCTTGGCAAGGCCGCCGTACCGACCGACATGCCGCTTGTGGCAGGCTCCATCTTCGCAGTCCCCGCCCTGGCATGCGCCCCCTTTGCAGCCGCCCGTTGGGCAGACGCCGCCCTGGCAGGCACCGCTTTCACATGCGCCGTCCTGGCAGGCGCCATCCTGACACGCACCGTCCTGGCAGGCACCGCCGCCCGCATGCCGAGCCTGATGGGCGTAGGGGCCGTCGAAGTTGGCGAGGAAAAGGCGATCGATGAGCGAACAGCCGCTGGACATGCCGAACACGGCGATCAACAGGGCGAAACTGGCAGAGCGTTTCATGGGCGAGGGTTCCCGAGGGGCGGGGAGGGCCGACGGCACACCGCTGCCGGACTCCACCGCGATCACCATCGGTATCGGTCGTGCCGGCCGCACCAGTTGAGGAAAGCCTGCGGGCGTGAAGACAGGCAAGATGGGCGCCGTTGCCGAACGCCGGGCGGATTCCCTCGCTCGCGCGTCGGGCTTGCATGGGAAGGGGTGCATCCAAGCCCACTCATCATCCAAGCCCGCAGCGCAAGCAAGGGACTGCACACGCCAGTACGTTGCCTCTCGAACAGGCTTGGCACAGACATCGTGTTTCTCGTGAATCAGCCGTTATACCGTCCGACGATCAGCGAGATGTTCTGCCCGCCGAAGCCGAAACTGTTGGAGAGCGCCTGATCGCACCTGCCGGCGCGGGCCTTGTTCGGCACGTAATCCAGATCGCAATCGGGATCGGGATTCTCGTAGTTGATCGTGGGCGGCAGCATGCCGTCACGGATCGCCAGCAGGCAGACGATCAGTTCCGTGGCGCCTGCGGCCGCGATCAGATGCCCCATCATGCTCTTCGTGCTGGAAACCGGAATCTTGTAGGCATGCTCGCCAAACACAGTCTTGATCGCGAGCGTCTCGACGCGGTCGTTGACGCTCGTGCTTGTGCCGTGGGCATTGATGTAGTGGATGTCGTGGAGGCCCAGCCCCGCATCCGCCAGCGCAAGGCGGATGCACGACGATGCGCCGCGGCCCTCGGGATGCGTGTCGGTGATCCGGTAGGCATCGGCGGTCGAACCGTAGCCGATCAGTTCACCATGAATGTGGGCACCACGCCGCTTTGCATGTTCGAGTTCCTCGAGCACCACCATGGCCGCCCCCTCGCCGAGCACGAAGCCGTCGCGTTCGTTGTCAAACGGCCGGCTGGCCCGGGTTGGCTCGTCATTGCGGGTGGAAAGCGCGGTGAGCAGGTTGAACCCGGTGACACCGAAGGGATGGATCATGCTGTGCGTGCCGCCGGAGAGCATCACGTCGGCCTCGCCACGGCGGACGATCTCGGTGGCCTCGCCGATCGCCTGGCTCGAAGCCGCGCAGGCCGTGAGGCAGTTCAGGTTGGGCCCCTGCGCATCAAACAGCCCCGCGAGGTGACCGGCGGGCATGTTCGGCTCCTGCTCCACCTCCGCGAGCGGATGGAGCGTCTCCAGCCCCTCCTTCGTGAACTTCGCCACGTCGAGCACGTCGCCCGTGATCGCCGCATTCATCATCCGAGTGAAGGAGTCGAAGTCCTGCTGCCCTTCGCCGCTGCCCAGGTAGACGCCCAGTCGCGTCGGATCGGCGGGCAGACCGTGCGGTAGACCGGCATCTTTCATTGCCTGCAACGCTGCGCCCGCCGCGAATTTTGTATGACGCCCGCAGAACCTCCAGCGCGCCGCGTCCTGGCCCTCGTCGCTGATGTCCCAGTTGCGAACCTCGGCCGAAATCTTGGTCGGAAATCGCGAGGCGTCGAACACCGTCGTCAGCCCCACGCCCGACGCCCCCACCATCAGGTTTTTCCAGAGCGGCTCCACGCCCAGGCCCAGCGGCGTGACGCAGCCAATGCCCGTGATCACCACCCTGCGCCTACCGGCCACCATCGCCGCCCTCCGCTCACCACTGGAGTCTGTCGGGATCACCATTCGGGCCGCACGAGAGGATTGCCCGCCTCGTCGCGACCCACATCGTAGATATGCATTTGGTCGAGCCACCGCAGCAACTCGTTGGGCTCGAACAGCTTCGGCACCCCTTCGCCCGGCTCGAGATGGGCGAAAAAAAGCTCGGCGTGCCCCTGCACCTTGTCACCCACCGTGCTGGTCACCTTCGTCAGCGACCCGGCGGGCTTGAGGTCGAGAATATCGGCTCGAAACCGGATCGAATCGCCCGGCACCGCATCAAACTGAAACTCGGCCTGGGCCACCTTCGCC
>CAYSPN010000364.1:0-1758 GCA_964432895.1 uncultured Candidatus Kuenenia sp. | reverse complement strand
CCGGCGTCCATCATCGACAAGATGCAATCTTGTCGCCACGAGGTATTCACACGCTGCAATGACCGAGGGCGACCAGTCCGTAGAACGTGTATTCAGCGTCGGGCTCATCGTCGGCCCACGAGCCGTGGAAGGCGCCTTCGGCCGTCCAGAGCGTGTCGAGAAAATCGAGCATGCTCTCGCGATGCTCCCGCCACGGCACCTCCAAAGCATCGAGCGCGTGGAGCGCCACGGCGGTTGAGAGCAGATCGGGGATCGGTGCATCGGGGGCGGCGGTAAAGCCGCCCGCCGGATGACGTCGGTCCAGCAGCCACTCCCCCGCGTCCGCGGGCACCGGCCGCCCCAGCGTACGGAGCGTGGCGATCGCGGCAGCCGTCGCGGTTGTCGAGCCCTCCGGCTGGTCGGCCGAGTTCGCCCAGCCGCCATCGGCGGCGCGGAGCGAGTGCACGCATGCCGCCAGCCTTTCGGCCTCCGCGCCTGTCTCCGACAGTGGCTGCTTCAGGTCGGCGTAGGCATTGACCGCCAGAAAGCAGCCGTAGGCGCTGCCCTTCGCCGCGCCGGCGCGGGAGTTATAGCCACCATCGGCCGAGCGATGACGCTCCACGCCGGCGAGCAGGCCCCCGCGGCGGTCTGCTCGCAAAGCGTCTGCCGGCTGCGAGGCCCATGCCCGCGCGAGGCAGCAGCGGTGGACGAAGTCGAGCCCGCTGCCGTCGCCAAATCCGTCGAGATAGTCGCGGGTCGCTGCCACCTGCGCGGTGTCGGCAGGCAGGGCGTCGAGGGCCACGAGCGCATCGAGCGCGAACGACGTGTAGTAGAGATCGGGGCGGCCGCCCCGATTGCAGTAGCCCCCTCCGGGCGTCGCGAGCGAATGGAGAAACGCTACCACCAGATCTGCGGCCTCGCCGAGCGTCCGCCGGGCGAGGCGGGCCACCTGCAGCATCTGCAGTCGCTGGCTCATGCCGTCGCAGCCTGGCTCGCGGCAGCCGACTGCGGTTCACCGTGGGCTTCGCGGGCCACCTTCGCCTCCTGCTCCCGGCAGTAGCCCTCGAAGGTGAGCTCGTTGAACATCTTCGCCAGCACGCGACGCAGCAGTCCCTTCAGCGTCGGGTCGGAGAGGCCCTCGAGCGCCCGCACCGCCTGCTCCTTGTAGCTCTCGAGCAGGAGCGCCGCCTTCTCGTCTGCCTTCGTCGTGCGGATCGCCTCCCGCAGCCGGTCGGGCGTGGCCGCGGGATGCGGTCTGCCGGAGGTGATCGCGGCGAGCATCTCGCGGTCGTCTCCGCGGGCCCGTTCGGCGGCGAGCGCCAGCACCACGCTCGGCCGCGACTCGACATTGCTCACGAGCCCCGCGTCATCGAGCATGTCCTCGAGGTCGTCCTTGATCTGGTAGGCGATACCCACCGCCTCACTGTAGGACCGCAAGGCGTCGGCCACCTCGTCTGCCCGGCCCGCGCCGATCGCAGCGAGTTGCAACGCGACGTCGAACGCGGGCGACGTCTTGAGCCGGAAGATTTCCAGCACCTGGCGGCTGGCCAACTGCGAGGGCTTCCGGCTCCAGGCGAGTTCGGCACCCTGCCCTTGGCAGAGCAGCCGCTGGGCGCCGGCCGCCTCCCGGACGGCGGCCCGGATGCGATCGGCATCGAGGCCCGACTCCGCCAGCAATCGATAGCCCTCGCCGATCAGCAGATCGCCGACGTTGAGCGCGATCGGCACGCCGTGCGCACCGCAGAGCGTCGGCTCGCCATAGCGTTCGAGATCGCCGTC
>CAYSPN010000363.1:0-2958 GCA_964432895.1 uncultured Candidatus Kuenenia sp. | reverse complement strand
TCAGTTGCTCGCAAATACGCGTGTCCGCGGTATTCAGCGACGAGGAGAGTGGACGATGAACGCCGAAGCGATTCGCGAGTTGGTTCGCCGTCAGCCGCGTCGCATGGGATAGACGGTACTCCGCCCGTGCCATCCAAGCCCGCAGCGCAAGCAAGGAATACGGGTTGCGTGATGGGAGTGGAACGCGGTTTCCCTCTCTCGCGCTTCGGGCTTCCATGAACATAGGCTCCCGACAACGCGAATTCAGTCCGCGGTATCAGGCGGTGCCGCCGTCGGCATGCTGCCGTATGCATTCGGAAGGAGATCCACTTCCACGATCGCGTGCGGGATGCCGCTGCTGTCGAGCTTCACGGAGTGCATGGCGAGGTCGACAGGCTGCCCGGGCCGAAAGGTCAGCTTCACCACCCAGCCGGTCCACTCGGGCGGGTCGCCAGGGAAGTAGTCGAACGCGAAGTTCCCAAGACTGTAGACGACCGGAACGCCGCGAATCACCTCGACCGTCTGAGTGACGTGCGGGTGGGCTCCGATCACCGCCGCGGCACCGGCGTCGACCATCCTCCTCGCGAGACGGACCTGCGCCGGCCGCGGCTGCGGTGTGTTCTCAGGGCCCCAGTGGACGAACGGCACAACGGCGTCGGCGCGTGACTTCGCCGCGTGGATGTCCTCCAGCACCTGCTGTTCCTCGAGCGGAGCGGATCCGGCCCGGTCGGCGGTGGCGGCCGTGGTCAGGGCCCGAAAGCCGTTGTATCCAAGCAACGCTACCTTGAAACCATCCCGCTCGAGTACGAGTGGCTGCCTAGCCTCAGCCAACGTGCGTCCGGCGCCGAACGATGGGATGCCGGCGTCGTCGAGGATCCGCAGCAGTTCGACCAGGCCCGCGGGGCCAAAGTCGCCGCTGTGATTGTTGGCCAGCGAGACGGCGGAGAAGTGTTTTTTCAGGAACCGCGGCGAGTCGGCGGCGCCGCGGAACGAAAACGGCTTGAGCATCCGCTCGCCCCCTTTTCCCAGCACGCATTCGAGATTGCCCACGCTGTAGTCGGCATCGGCCAGGAGTTGGCTGCAGGCCGCAAAGGGGTCACGACCGGAGGAGATCGCATGGCCCGGGCCGCCATCGAGCATGATGTCGCCGACGAACACGATCGACATGCCCGCAGCAGGTGGCGACGGCTTCGCGGCATCGCCGGTCTCGCCGGCATGCGCGACGGCGACGCAGAGCCAGAGGCCGAGCAGCCAGAGCGGGTTGCGGGTGGATGTCCGACGACGGAACGACACGAAAACGACTCCCCGGAGTGGCCCCCTTCCTGGTCGTGGCCGCAGGTGACCAGAGTACCAGCGGCCCCCCCGGGTCGCCACCGGCCTCTCTTGGACGAGTGTCGGGACAGGTTTCACAGCCCACAACTGGCATGGCTCCAGCCCCGACGCGCGGCCTATTGTTGCCGCGGCGGACCAGATCGTTCCTGCACGTTCGTCCTCAACCCATCCATGGGAAAGGTGTCATGATGACCACGACTCGCTTTGGTTCGTTCGCCGCTTCGATGGCGGCGGCTTTCTGTCTGCATGCGGCGGTTGTCGGCACCGGTGCCGCACGAGCTGTCGACATTGTGCCCACGGTCGCCAAGCAGGCAAGCGCCGCCGATGCCATCGTCGGTGACTGGAAGCCAACCGATATGGACGTCGACATTCGTATCTTCCCCAAAGACGGCAAATATGTCGGCGGCGTGGTCAAGGCCGCCAACCCGGCGCTCGTCAATTCGGAGATGCTTCGCGAGATCCAGTTCGACCCGGCCAGCGGCATGTGGCGCGGAGAAGTGTTTGCACTCAAGCGAGGCGAGTTCGTGCCGATGACCATCAAGATCACCGCCAACGGTTTCGAGATGGTGGCCGGCACCGGCTTCATGTCGAAGACCGTCGAGTGGGTCCGGGTTCAGTAGGGCGTGCAAGGTTTCCGTCATCGCTGGCGGGGAATCCGAGCAGGCTTGGACCAGCCGCCGTACTTGCAAGTCCGGCCGTCCACGCGGCACAATGCGGCTCTCGCGTTCGCACCCAACCTTCTTCTTCTGGGGAGAGTTTTTCATCATGGCCACCGCCACCGCACCGTCCACCGATCTGTTGCCGGAAGTCAAGAAGTTCCTCGCCACCGCCCCGCTCAAGGGTGTCGTCGGCGGCAAGGACGTGGCAGGATCCGACGGAAAGACGATGGCCACGCTCGACCCGGGCACCGGGGCCCCCATCGCCGAGTTCTGCGTGCTCTCGGCGGCCGATGTGGACAAGGCGATTCATGCGGCCGCCCATGCCTTCAAGACTTCGGGCTGGGCCACCATGGCTCCCAACGAGCGGGGCGTGCACCTGCACCGTCTCGCCGACGCCGTCGAGAAGCATAAGCCGATCATCGCCCAGATCGAGTCGCTCGACGCCGGCAAGATCCTGGGCCAGGCGGCCGGCGACGTGCAGAACTTCGTCGACACCCTCCGCTACTTCACCGACATGGCCCAGCACGTGCAGCGGCGGAACGTGCTCGCCGTCGCCGGACACGAGGCGTGGACCATCCGCAACCCATGGGGCCCCTGCGGCTTCATCTTCCCCTGGAATTTTCCTTTCCTGCTGATCGGTTGGGGCATCTCCCCGGCGCTCGCTGCCGGCAACACGGTGGTGATCAAGCCGGCTGAAGACACGCCGATGTCGGCGATCTATCTGGCGAGGCTGGCCCGCGAGATCGGCATCCCTGACGGCGTGATCAACGTCATCCCCGGCACCGGCGCGGTGACCGGTGCGGCGCTCTCAGCCCATCCCGGCATCAAGCGGATGAGCTTCACGGGATCGCCCGAGGTGGGCCGGCTCGTGGGCGAGGCCTGCGGTCGGAACCTCGTGCCCGCGAAGCTGGAGCTCGGCGGCAAGGGCGCTGCGGTTGTGTTTGACGACGTCGACGTTGTCGCGACCGCCGAAAAGCTCGTGGGAGCG
>CAYSPN010000362.1:0-2028 GCA_964432895.1 uncultured Candidatus Kuenenia sp. | reverse complement strand
TGGCGGCAACGCCGCTGGAGACTGGATAACCAACTGGGCGGCCAGCTGGACAGCCGATGGGGCCGGCAGTTGGGCGCACGTCGGCACCGCACTCCTCTCCGGGCTCGTCACCGGGCTCACCGTGCATGCCATGCTGCTTGGGCACTGGTACCTGAATGCCCCCGGCATGCGGGTCGACGTGCTCCGGCGGATGATCGACGTGGCCCTCGCGGCCTGGGCCGTGCAACTGGTGGTGGCGGTGGCCGCGTCGCTGCCGGCGGGTGCGCTGGCTGCCGGTGCCACCGGGAGTCCCACGACCATGGCCCTCGTCTCGCTGCGGTGGCTCGCCGGGCTCGCCGGTCTGCCCGTGCTGCTCTGGCTGAGCCGAAAAACCCTCGACATTCCCAACACTCAGAGTGCCACGGGTATCTTGTATGTCGCCTGCCTCGCCGCCATCCTCGGCGAACTGACGGCCCAGCTCCTGTCCGTGGCGGCATGATCCAGCGGTCACTCGCGAAAGCCTTCGATGCGCATCACCTACGCCTGCCCTGCCTGCCATGCGACCACGTCGATCGATCGTGTCGAGAACCGCGACTCGCTCGAATGCTCGGCATGCAAGGCGGTGCTCCCCGTCCCTCCCGATGCCTTCGCCAGCCGTGATGGTGGCGACACGGGGTCGCCCCGGCTGCAACGCTGCCTGGCATGCCCGAGCCTGGAACTCTTCGTCCGCAAGAATTTCCCGCAGCGGCTGGGCGTCGCGATCGTGGTGGCGGGGCTCGCGGCCAGCTGCGTGGCCTGGGCCAACCGCGAACTGATGGCCACGTTCGGCATCCTGTTTGGCACCGCCCTGCTCGACGTGGTGCTCTTTCTCTTCATGCCCAACTGCCTCAGCTGCTATCGCTGCGGCGCCCGCTACAGCGGCGACGGGGTCGCCAACCAGCATGGCGATCCCGCTACCGGCAGCCACCAGTTCGGGGCGTTCGATCTCGAAACGCACGAGAAGCATCGGCAGCTCGTCGCCCGCACGAAACAGCTCAGCTCGGATCCGACGCACCCGTGAGGTGAGCGATGGATCGCGAGCAGCAGCGTGGCAGGATCGAGGAAGACCTTCGCGGCATCGTCGCCGGAGAAGTGCTCTGCGACGCCGCGAGCCTCAGCCTCTACGCCACCGACGCCAGCCTGAGCGAGGTCTGGCCACTGGCGGTGGTGCGGCCTCGGACGGCTGACGACGTGGCAGCCACGGTCCGCTGGGCCGCCGAGCACCAGATCCCGGTGCATCCCCGCGGCGCCGGCTCGAGCCTGGCTGGGGGCTCGCTGGGCCCAGGCATCGTCATCGACTGCGGCCGCTTCCTACGTCGAATCATCCAGACTGATGGTGATGAGGTGCGGGTGCAGCCAGGCGTGGTCGCGGCGCAGCTCGAGGAGCACCTCGGACGGCGGTCGCGGTCGCTCGGCATCGACCCAACGAACAGCTGGGTGACCACGGTCGGCGGCATGATCGGAAGAAACTCCTCCGGCAGCCGCTTCGCCCGCTACGGTGCGATGAGCGGCCGCGTGGTCTCGGCGCGGGTGGTACTTGCCGACGGCATGCTCGTGGAATTCTCCCCCACGGCGCCCGCATCACCGCCCCCGCCCGCCACTGGCGGTGATGACGGCCAGCCAGCCGGCGAGGCGGATCGGCTCCGGCAACTCGCCACCAGCGTGGCCGACATCCTGACCTCGTCGCGACCGCTGATCGCAGCGGCCCAACCGACCGCCCGCGCCACGCACGGCGGCTACCAGCTTCAGGATCTCGTCCGCACGCTCGACCGTGACGGGCTCATCGACCTGCCGCGGCTGCTCTGCGGCGCCGATGGCACGCTGGGAATCGTCACCGAGGCCACGCTTCGCACCGTGCCGGTCGACGAGGCGACCGCCGTGGGTCTGTTTCTCTTCGATTCGCTCGACCGCGCGGCCGAAGCGGCGATCGCACTGCGGCCACTCTCTCCCGACGCCTGCGACCTGCTCGACAAGCGACACCTCACCCTGGCCCGCAGCGCCAAGCCGGCG